>JBODRP010000160.1:0-12093 GCA_050633005.1 Trichormus sp.
AATTCGCTCAAAGGTTTCACCCAATTTAGTCAACATTCCTACCTTGGACATGATCTTGATGATGAACAACGGTGTTTATCTGCCCTACTCCAAGATAATGATCAACTGGCACTGCATCTATTTTACTTAAGTAAAGTGATTCTCAGTTACTCATTTGGTGATTTTGCGGCGGCTGTTGAGACTCTAGAACAAGGAGCAAAATACCTGAAAGCAGATATGGGTATGCCCTCTTCACCAATTTACTACTTTTATGACTCATTAGTGCGTTTAGCGGTTTATTTGACAGTTGAGCCGGAGCAGCAAGAGAAATTGCTCTTGCTAGTTGCGGAAAATCAAGAAAAACTAAAAATTTATGCCTATGCTGCTCCAATGAATTATCAACATAAATATCATTTGGTAGCAGCGATTAGATATTATCTTTCTGGTAATGAATTAGCAGCAATGGAAGCTTACGATCTCGCCATTGCAAAAGCGATAAATAATGGCTACTTGCAAGAAGCCGCCCTAGCCAATGAACTCGCTGCTCAGTTTTACCTCGATTGGGGCAAACAAAAGGTAGCCGCAGGCTATATGCAGGAAGCTTACTATTGCTACGCTCGTTGGGGTGCGAAAGCCAAAACCCTAGATTTGGAACATCGCTATCCCCATTTATTACATCCGATTCTCCAACAGTCTCTGGTTAATATCAACCTCTTAGAAACTCTAGAAACGCTGGTTGTACCTCATCTGTCTCCTAGTTTCACACAACTGACCAATTCTTCTAGTTCTAGCATTAATACTATGCTAGATTTTAAGGCTTTGCTGAAAGCTTCTCAGAATCTTTCCCGCACCATTCAATTAGATGAATTATTGCAGCAATTAACAAAAATTATTCTACAAAACTCTGGGGGCGATCGCTGTGCCTTAATCTTACCCAACCCGCAAGGAGTGTGGTACTTGAAAGCTCTTGCTACCACCGAAACCACACAACTCTGTTGTGAACCGTTGGAGGGTAATCCCAACTTACCTGTGAAGTTGATACAGTACGTCAAAAACACCCAAAAACTCATAGTAATCAACAATCTCAAAGCGGATTTACCCGTAATTGATGACTATCTGAACCAGAAACAACCAAAAAGCCTGCTGTGTTTGCCAATTCTCCATCAAGGTAAGTTAATCGGGATTTTGGATTTGCAGAATCATTCTACCAGTGGTGTATTTAGTAGCGATCGCATTCTCGTTCTCAATTTCCTCTGTACCCAAGCGGCAATTTCTCTAGAAAATGCCCGTCTTTTTAGCGAACAGCAAGCGGCTCTTTCCCAACGCCAACTGGCTGAACAAGAACAACAGCGACTGCTGAGAATTTTGGATGCTACCCCAGATATTATTGGCATTGCTGATGCTAATAACAAGAGCCTCTATACTAATCCAGCCGGACAGAGATTTTGGCAGATACAAGATAGTAAAGCTGATTTCCATATTGCTAGTGTCACCCCACCTCAAGCAATGGCATATCTGCAAACTGTGGCTATTCCTACAGCCATCCGCCAAGGAACTTGGAGCGGTGAGTCAGCTATTTTTGATACTCAAGGTAATGAAGTTCCTGTTTCTCAGGTGATTATTGCTCACAAAAATGCTGCCAATGAAGTTGAATATTTGTCTACGATTATTCGAGATATTAGTGAACAAAAAGCTGCACTTCGTGAACGAGAACAAGCTGAAGCGGCAATTGCTAAAAAATCTGAGGAACTGGAAATAGCTTTGCAAGAACTGCAACAAACCCAGCTACAAATGGTGCAAAGTGAAAAAATGTCTGCACTAGGTAATTTAGTGGCTGGGGTAGCCCACGAAATGAACAATCCTTTGGGCTTTATTTTTGCTAGTCTCAAACAAGCTCAACCCACTTTAGAGGATATTACTACCCACCTGAAACTATATCAGAAAAATTACCCCAATGCTGACGCAGAAATTCTCAACCATGCTGAAGAAATTGACTTAGATTACAGCTTAGAAGAATTGCCCAAAATGATCGACACCATGCTGGTAGCTTGTGAGAGATTAAAAAATATTAGTACCAGTTTAAGAACTTTTTCCCGTGCCGATAAGGATTATAAAGTCCAGTTTAATCTCCATGATGGCATAGATAGCACAATTTTAATTCTCAAGCATCGCCTGAAAGCAAATGAACAACGCCCAGCCATTAAAGTCATTACTAATTATGGTAATTTACCTTTAGTAAATTGTTTTCCTGGGCAATTAAACCAGGTATTTATGAATGTGCTAGCTAATGCTATTGATGCTGTAGAAGAGGCAAATATAGGTAAGAGTTTTGCAGAAATTCACAGGATTCCTAACTGCATTACAATTACAACTTCAGTGGTAGATAAATATGTCAATATCTCAATTGCTGATAATGGTAAAGGCATGAGTGCAGCAGTCAAACAGCAGATTTTTGACCATTTATTTACGACGAAAGCTGTAGGGAAAGGTACTGGTTTAGGAATGGCGATCGCCCGGCAAATCGTTGAAGAGAAACATGATGGTAAAATTACAGTTAATTCGGTTGTAGGAGAGGGAACAGAATTTATAATTTCTCTTCCAATCACTGTTTAACATCTACTGAATGGGAATACTAACTTCAGGAAGCAAACATCAAATCGGCTTATGAGGTATATATAGATGGTAAATGTCAACTCTACCCCCATCATTCCCGGATATGAAATTCATTCTCAACTGTATGCTGGCTCTAGAACCAAAGTATATCGAGCTATTCGGGAATCAGATCAACTCTCAGTAGTAATCAAAATGTTAGCGGCTGAATATCCTAGCTTTCAAGAGCTAACGCAATTTCGCAACCAATACACCATTAGTAAACATCTCTACATTCCCGGCATTATTCAACCATTATCACTTTTAAACTATCGTAATAGTTATATTTTGGTGATGGCAGATACCGGAGGAATTTCATTAAATGAATACATGATAAATACTACTATTTCCTTAGTAGAGTTTTTGCAAATTAGTATTCAATTAACTGATATTCTAGATTATTTGCACCAAAATTATATAATTCATAAAGATATTAAACCAGCTAATATTTTAATTAACCCAGAAACCAAACAAGTTCAAATAATTGACTTTAGTATTGCCTCTATTTTACCGAAGGAAACCCAAGAAATTAAAAATCCCAATGTGTTAGAAGGAACACTAGCTTATATTTCTCCAGAACAAACAGGGAGGATGAATAGAGGTATCGATTACCGTAGTGATTATTATGCTTTAGGTGTAACATTCTATGAGTTATTGACAGGTAATTTACCATTTAACTGTGATGAGCCGATGGAGTTGGTGCATTGTCATCTGACAAAACACCCCAATGAAATCACAAGTGCAGATATTCCCCAGGTAGTTTCAGATATTGTGATCAAATTGTTAGCAAAAAATGCTGAAGGTAGATATCAAAGTGCCTTGGGGTTAAAGCATGATTTGGAACTTTGTTTAGCCCAACTGCAAGCTACAGGAAAAATTACAGAGTTTGAGATAGGGGAGCGAGATATTTGCGATCGCTTTCTCATCCCTGAAAAATTATATGGCAGACAAGCAGAAGTTTCTACCTTGCTAAAAGCCTTTGAGCGTGTCGCTAATGGCAAATCAGAAATGATGTTGGTGGCGGGATTTTCGGGAATTGGGAAGACGGCTGTTGTCAATGAAGTCCACAAACCAATTACTCGCCAACAAGGATATTTCATTAAAGGGAAATTCGATCAATTCCAGCGCAATATTCCCTTATCAGCCTTTGTACAGGCTTTACGGGATTTAATGAGGCAGTTGTTATCAGAATCGGATCAGCAATTAACCCAGTGGCGCAGGCAAATTCTGGAAGTTCTAGGAGACAATGGCCAAGTGCTGATTGAAGTCATTCCCGAACTCGAATTGGTAATTGGTACACAACCAGCCGCCCCGGAACTGTCGGGAACTGCGGCGCAGAACCGATTTAATCTGCTGTTTCAAAAGTTTATTGCGGTATTTACTACTAAAGCCCATCCTTTAGTGATGTTTTTGGATGATTTACAGTGGGCAGATTTGGCTTCCCTACAGTTGATTAAACTGTTGATGGAGGATAAAAACTATCTGTTATTGTTGGCAGCTTATCGAGATAATGAAGTGTCAGCCGCACATCCGTTAATGTTGACGGTGGAGGAACTCAAGAAAACTGGTAAGACTGTGAATACAATTACCCTGACTTCTCTAGCCTTCCCAGATATTAATGAGTTGGTAGCGGATACCTTACATTGTCCGACGGAGCGATCGCATCCGTTAACAGAATTAATTGAGTGCAAAACTCAAGGTAATCCGTTTTTTATCACGCAGTTTCTCAAAGCCTTACATGAAGATGGGCAGATTCAATTTAATCACCAGCAAGGCTATTGGGAATGTGATATTGCTCAAGTCAAGGCGTTATCTGTGACTGATGATGTGGTGGAATTTATGGCGCAACAGTTACAGAAATTACCTACCGCAACACAAAATATCTTGAAGTTAGCGGCTTGTGTAGGTAACTCCTTTGATTTAGACACTTTGGCTATTGTGTCGCAACAGTCTTCACTAGAGGTAGCACAGGCTTTGTGGAAACCGTTGCAAGAAGGATTGATTTTGCCGCAAAGTCAAGTGTATAAGTTTTATCTGGGTCATCAGCTAGAAAATGATCCTCACAATAGCGAAAATGTTGGGTATCGTTTTTTACACGATCGCATCCAACAAGCTGCTTACAAATTAATTGCTGCGGATCAAAAACAAGCAACTCATTTGGCGATCGGTCAATTATTGTACGCTAATTCACCTGCCCATCAATTAGATGCACATATATTTGAAATTGTCAATCACCTGAATCTAGGTATTGATTTAATGACGCAACCAGAGCAAAAACTGGAGTTAGCGCAACTGAATTTACTGGCGGGACGCAAAGCCAAAGGGGCGATCGCTTATCATGCTGCCCTCAACTACTTCAACCAAGGAATTGATTTACTCCCCCCTGATGCTTGGACAACACACTACGAATTTACCCTGAATCTACATCATGAACGTCTGGAGGCTGCCTGCCTGAATAAAGACTTTGACAAGCTAGAAGCATGGAGTCATGTAGTATTGCAATCTGCGACTTCCTTGCTAGATACCATCAAAGTCCATGAAAACCGCATTATCGTATTCCGCTCTCAAGGTCAATTTAACAAGGTAGTGGAGACTGGATTGCAGGTGCTGAAATTACTGGGTGTGGAATTTCCGGCACAGCCGACAGTAGCAGATATTGGCGCAGCTGCCCAACAAACCAGACAACTTTGGCAGCAACGTACACCCTTAAGTTTGCTGGATTTGCCAGCGATGAGCGATCGCCAGCAACTGGCAGCCATGCAAATTATGACCCAGTTAGTGTCCTCGGCTTACATTGCTCAACCTCTACTACTACGATTCCTGATCTTCAAACAAGTGGAGATGTGTATCCAGTTTGGCAATTCCGCCGTTGCCGTTTTTTCCTATGCTGACTATGGAGTGCTTTTGTGCGGTATCATGGGTGATATTGATGCCGGGTATGAATTTGGACAACTGTCATTAAAATTATTAGAACGATTGCAAATTAATGCCTTGAAAAGCAGGGCTTGCTTTGTCATCAACAGTTTTATTCGGCATTGGAAAGAACCTCTCAAGCACACTATTCCAGATATTTTGGTAGGCTACCAGCATGGACTTGAAACCGGAGATTGGGAATGTGTAGCCCTCAACTTAGTGGCCTACGGACAACATAGTTATTGGAGTGGCCGAGAATTAAGCGAATTAGCACAGGAAATGGTAGCTTATCGGCAAGCCATCAGCCAAGTCAAGCAAGAAGCACTGTTAAAACACCATGAGTGTTACCAGCAAGCAATTCTGAACTTATTGGGACAGGCAGAAGTTCCCTACAATTTACAAGGTACAGTCTTCAATGCTACCGAGGTCTTAGCAGATTTTCAAGCCACCCATGACCAAGCAGGATTGTTTCATTTTTCCCTGTGTCAAACCTTTCTTTATTATCTGTTCGGACAATACGAACTAGCATGGCAACAAGCAACTAAAGCAGAACAGTTCAGTGATGTTGGCGTTGGCTATTTCATGGGAGTGATTCGAGTTTTCTATGATGCCTTAATTCATCTGGCACGCTATGAGGATGCTACCCCTGAACAACAATCAGCAATTCTAGAACGCATCGATGCCCATCAAGAAAAACTACAAACTTGGGCTACTTATGCCCCATTCAATCATCTACATCGTTGGCAACTGGTGGCAGCCGAACGCTATCGAGTGCTGGGCCAATTTGCTGAGGCCTTGGCACATTATGATTTAGCTATTGCCCAAGCCAAAGCCTACGGTTATGTGCAGGATGAAGCACTCAGTAATGAACTGGCGGCTAAATTTTATCTCCATTGGGGTAAACCAAAGATAGCCGCAGTTTATATGCAGGAGGCATATTATTGTTATGCCCGTTGGGGTAGTTTGGCGAAAACCCAGGATTTAGAACATCATTATCCCGATTTACTGCATATAATTCTCCACCCAAAAATACAACCATTGGATGTGCTGCAAACACTATCCCAGAGTTTGACTCACGATACCTTGATGTATATTTCTCAAGAGCGCACACATTCTTCTAGGATCAGCATCAATACTGCCCTCGACTTTGCCACTATTCTCAAAGCCACCCAACTCATCTCCGGTACGATTCAACTGGATGAATTACTGTGCCAACTGACTCAAATTATTCTGGAACATTCAGGCGGCGATTGGTGTGCTGTAATCCTACCGAATCAGCAAGGCGACTGGGAGGTAAAAGCGGTTGCCACACTCGACAATACACAACTGTTTGCAGAACCTTTAATGGGTAATGCCAATTTACCTGTCAAATTAATACAATACGTCAAAAACACCCAAGAAGTGTTGGTGATTGATGAACTCAAAACCGATTTACCCGTAATTGATGAGTATTTAGAGCAAAGACAGCCGAAAAGTTTGCTGTGTTTGCCGATTCTCAATCAAGGCAATTTAATTGGGATTTTGTATTTGAAGAATAGCTCAACTAGTGGTGTGTTTAGTAGCGATCGCATTCTGGTGCTGAATTTCCTTTGTACCCAAGCTGCTATTTCTCTAGAAAATGCCCGTTTATATCAACAATCTCAAATTTATGCCCAAGAATTAAAACAATCTCAACTCCAGATGGTACAAAATGAAAAAATGGCATCTCTGGGTAACTTAGTTGCAGGTGTTGCCCATGAAGTCAATAACCCCATCGGTTTTCTTAACGGTAGTATTAATAACACTAAAGAATACATCCAAGATTTAATCGCACATTTAGAACTCTATCAACAACATTATCCCCAACCAGCAGCAGCGATTGCAGATAATGCCGCAGATATCGATTTAGAATTTTTGATTGCAGACTTACCTCAAATACTTGATGCGATGACGGGAGCAACGGAGCGGATCAAATCTATTAGTACTAGTCTGCGTACTTTTTCCCGTGCTGATACGGACTACAAAGTCATTGCTAACCTGCATGAAGGTCTTGATAGTACCCTATTGATTTTAAAATACCGGATTAAAGCTAATGAAAAACGTCCTGCCATCATAATTGAGCAAGAATATGGGGACATACCACCAATAAAATGCTTCCCTGGGCAATTAAACCAAGTATTTATGAATATATTGGCTAATGCTATTGATATGTTTGACGAAATGGCACAAACTCAGACTTTTGCTGAATTAGCAGCTCATCCCCAACAAATTACTATTAGTACACAAGCAATAGCCAATCAAGTGTATATAAGAATTAAAGATAACGGTAAAGGCATCAGCCCAGAAATTATACCAAGAGTTTTTGACCATTTATTTACTACCAAAGGAGTCGGTAAAGGTACGGGATTAGGACTAGCGATCGCCCGGCAAATTGTCGAAGAAAAACATGGTGGTAAAATTACGGTTAATTCCGCTTTAGGACAGGGAACAGAATTTATAATTTCTCTACCAGTTAACAGTTAAGTCACCCTAGGGAAACACCACGCCTAAATAGTGGCAGGCGTTGGTGTGCTTTAACACCGCACCATACGCCCAACCCTGTTAATGATAACTAGTTTTTGATTACACCTTAAATTTCTCAGTAATGCGCTGCATTGCTGCTTCTACATTCTCCCGGCTGTTAAATGCAGAAATACGGAAATAACCTTCACCCGCCGCACCAAAACCAGAACCGGGTGTACCAACAACATTGCAGGTATTCAGCAGTTTATCAAAGAAATCCCAGCTAGAAAGACCATTGGGAGTTTTTAACCACACATAAGGCGCGTTCACACCCCCGTATACAGCTATACCTGCGGCTGTGAGTTGTTCGCGGATGATTTTGGCGTTTTCTAAATAAAAACTCACCAGTGCTTGAATTTGGGCTTGTCCCTCTGGGGAGTAGACGGCTTCCGCGCCCCGTTGCACAATGTACGATACACCATTAAATTTGGTAGACTGGCGACGATTCCACAGTTTCCACAGTTCCACATCAGAACCATCGGCGGCTTTCGCTGTCAAGGTTTTGGGGACAACAGTTAAGGCGCAACGTGTACCAGTAAAGCCTGCGTTTTTGGAGAAAGAACGAAATTCAATAGCGCAATCTCTCGCCCCTGGAATTTCATAGATAGAATGGGGCAATGATGGATCTGTAATATAAGCTTCGTAAGCTGCATCAAAGAAAATAATTGAGTTATTGGCTTTGGCATAGTCTACCCAAGCTTGAAGATGTTCTTTAGTGGCAGTTGCACCTGTGGGGTTATTGGGGAAGCAAAGATATATTAAATCAACTTTTTGGGAGGGAATTTCGGCTGTAAAGTTGTTTTCGGCGGTAATAGGTAGGTAGACTAAACCCTCAAACTCGCCTTTTTCATTAGCATTTCCCGTATGTCCCGCCATGACGTTAGTATCAACATATACGGGATAAACTGGGTCTGTAACAGCAATAGTATTGTTATCACCAAAGATATCGAGGATATTACCTGTGTCACATTTAGAACCATCAGAAATAAAGATTTCCGAAGCATCAATATCGCATCCTCGCGCTTGGAAATCTTGAGCCGCAATTTTTTCCCTTAACCAAGCATACCCTTGTTCTGGCCCATAACCTTGGAAAGTAGCGCGATCGCCCATTTCTTCCACAGCTTTAATCATCGCACTGCGGCAAGCTTCGGGTAATGGTTCGGTAACATCCCCAATTCCCAAACGGATAATTTTAGCATCAGGATTAGCTTGAGCAAAAGCATTTACCCGCCGCGCAATTTCCGGGAATAAGTAACCAGCTTTCAGTTTTAAGTAGTTGTCGTTAATGGTTGCCATAATCAAGTTGAAAATAAAGCCTAGATAAAACAGCTTACCAGTCTTTGTAAATGGGTGTAGGGGTTTAGGGGTGTAAGGGTGTAGGGGGATGAAATCTGATTAGGGAAGACCAAAACATAAATTATCCCAAATAAACAGCTTAGTAGGGTGCGTCAGTGTGATAAAACCTAACTATACCAACAAAGATAAACACTAGAATTAAGTGAATACAAGATTATTATCCACAAAAATTGGTTATGAGCATCCCACTTATAGAACAATCTACAGAAGAAAAACTGGTGACTCTCAAGAATGTTTCTTGGGAGCAATTCAAAGGTATTGAAGCACACCTCCAAGACAACCGCAGTGTGCGACTGTCTTATTTGTCAGGAGTTTTAGAAATCATGTCCCCCATTGGAGAAAAGCACGAGGAAGTGAAAAGAACTCTCGGTTTGCTGTTAGAAGTTTACATGAGAGTATTGGGTATTCGCTTTTATGCTCATGGAGGTTTTACCCTGGAAGAACCAGGATATGCTTCTGGTACGCCGGATGAGTCTTACAGCATTGGTACAAAAAAAGAAATTCCTGACATTGTAATTGAAGTTATTGTTACAAGTGGCACTATTGACAGGAAAGAGTTATTTAAACCCAAAAAAGTGCCGGAAGTTTGGTTTTGGAAATCTAATACTATAAGAATATTTCGTTTGACTGACACTGGTGAGTATCAGGAAGTAAATAGAAGTGGATTTTTCCCAGATTTAGATCCTGCTTTATTGCTGCATTATATTAATATGCCTGATCAATATGATGCTGTCGTGGAATTTGAACAAGCAACTCGTAATTCACGCCAGATGTAAATAATACTAAGTCTGGGTGATGATTTATCTTGTACTCTTCGCTTTACACCCCTCCGACAAAACTATACATTATGCAAGTGTCACAATCAATGGTAGGTGCGTGACGCTATAAGTTTGATGACTACGTTCAAATACTTTCGCAGCGTCACACACCCTACATCCAAAATATGTTAGTTGCTTAAGTCCTAAAATCTAGGTTAATCTCTAGACTTTACAGAATGAAAAACAAAAGCGCAAGAACTAAAATAAACACTCTGCGTAACTTTGCGTTTACCTCAGCGAACCTCTGCGTTTAAAAAAAGCATTCACATAATTCACGATAAATTACGGTAAATAATATACATTCCGCCAATGTAGAGCAGAATGATAGTAATTCCATCTAAAGTAATGTACATACGGGAACGACTGACAGCATGATAAATTAAACCAGCGATCGCTAATAAAGCTTATTTGTAGCGACTAATGTATTGACCGTGAATATTCACTAAGTAAGGTACTATGTAAGTTAAAGTTGCAGCTATCCAGCGATCGCTAGTCATGTGACCTTTGATCAACGCTGCCCCATGATTAATGGTAAATAAAATAGAACCAACTACCACAGCTACTTTGAGTGCAGTCGGCATCATTTTTCTATTCCCTAAACACAAGCAATATTCTCTAATAGCTTTCATCTGTCACCTGTAAATAGAATAATGACCCAAAGAAGCAAAAATTTTACTATAAGTAATGATGGGTTAAAATATTTACAATATTAAAATTGCCATCATTATTTAGTAGTAATTTCTTATGTCTGAGTCAAATTCCTCTTCTACAAACAATGCTTTTAACATTTCTGGTGGTTCAATTACTAACTTGACTGGTTCTGGTGCAATTTATTACAACGAGGCTGTTCAAGGGATAAAAGCTGATAGTACACCTGTAGTCAACCATACATCTGCAACAAAAACTATCTTATTTTTAGCAGCTAACCCCAAAGGTACGTCTCAATTACGCCTAGATGAAGAAATGCGAGAAATTGACGCTGGGTTACAAAGGGCGCAACGCCGGGAACAATTTGTGCTACAGCAAAGATGGGCTTTGCGTCCTAGAGATGTGCAGCGTGCTTTACTAGATTATCATCCTGAGATTGTGCATTTTTCTGGTCATGGAAGTGGGGGAGCGGGTTTGGTACTAGAATATGAGACGGGTACACCAAAGTTAGTAGACACAGAAGCTTTAGCTGCTTTATTTGAATTATTCTCCGATAGATTAGAGTGTATTATACTCAATGCCTGCTATTCTAAAGTACAAGCTTGTGCGATCGCTCGTCATGTTCCTTACGTCATTGGTATGAGTCAGGAAATTGGCGACACAGCAGCCATTGAATTTGCTGTGGGTTTTTATGATGCTTTGGGCGCAGGTAAATCAGTAGAGTTTGCTTACAAATCTGGTTGTGTCAATATCCGCATGGCAGGAGTTGCGGAATATTTGACACCTGTTTTAATCCCTAAATCAGCCACAGTATAATTCAAACTGCATGGCCACTCAGTAGTTAACTCTTTGTGATATAGGTCTTATTCTCGGCTAATTTGGGTGGCTGGGGAAACCAAGTTGCGCCAAATATTTTACCTGGTTGACTATTATTAGGTACAAGGTTTTGAACTTTCTTGTTATCTTCTCCACCGTCATCTAATCGCCAGTAACCAACCAAATCACTTTCTACATCAGTCAAGCGTCGAGACATATTGGCTTTAATTTGATCTTGAGTGCGGGCTATTTTCCACAGCCTAACTTCCGCGATCGCTATATCATAATATTGCGTTTCTTCAGTTTGGTTTTGACCAATGATGAGACTGGCTGTGGCTTTATCAAGTAACCCTGCAAATAAGCCAATAGTTTT
>JBODRP010000161.1:0-12068 GCA_050633005.1 Trichormus sp.
AAAACTCTTAAATTTTATAGATAGTGCTAATATAGCTGTTAAGTTTGAGCAACAGTCAGATGAGTTAATTCAAATGATTGTCTATGCCGAAAAGCAAAGGCAGAAAGCTCATCAAAGTTTTAATGATGCCAGGAATTTAAGATTAAATCTGATCACCATTAGTGTAATATTATCTACTGCGATCGCTGCTACAATTGCAGTATTAACTAGTAAATTAATTGCTCATCCAATACAAGTAGTCACCAATATTTCCCAAAAAATTACCCAAGAATCAAATTTTCAACTCAGAGCTAATGTCACTAGTCAAGATGAAATTGGCACTTTAGCAAGTTCTTTAAATCAATTAGTCGAATGGGTAGGAGATTACACGGAAGCACTAGAAATATCACGCCAAACTTTAGAATATAAGGTAGAAGAACGTACTCAAGAACTTCAAGAAGCTCATCATACTTTGGAACAACGAGTACAAGAACGTACCCAAGAATTACAAATCATATTACAAGAATTGCAAGAAACGCAAGGGCAACTTATCCAAACCGAAAAAATGTCATCATTGGGGCAGATGGTTGCAGGTATAGCTCACGAAATTAATAATCCTGTTAACTTTATTTATGGCAATATTGAATGTGCAGATAATTATATTAAGGATTTAATACATTTAGTTGATTTATATCAACAACACTATCCAAATCCAGAATACATTATTACAGAAACTATAGAAGAAATTGATCTCAATTTTATTAGCAAAGATTTATTAAATCTATTATCTTCGATGAAAATAGGCGCGAAACGTATTCGAGAAATTGTCTTGTCTTTGCGTAATTTCTCTCGTTTAGATGAAGCTGATATGAAAGAAGTAGATATTCATGAAGGAATTGATAATACTCTACTAATTCTAAATCATCGACTTAAATCGGACATTGAAATAATTAAAAAATATGGCAAGTTACCCCATATTAATTGTTACCCATCTCAACTTAATCAAGTATTTATGAATATAATTAATAATGCCATAGATGCTTTATTAGAAAATACTCAACAAAACCCTAAACAAATTATAATTTCTACACAAACAACAGAAAATAATTTCATTAAAATTGAAATAGCAGATAATGGTTCAGGTATTCCAACAGAGATCATCAAAAAGTTATTTGATCCTTTCTTTACAACTAAGCCTGTAGGTAAAGGTACAGGTTTAGGCTTAAGTATTTGTTATCAGATAGTTGAAAAACATCAAGGAAAAATAGAAGTAGTATCAGAAGTAAATGAAGGTAGCAAATTTATTATTTATTTACCAGTATAACCCAAAGCATCTCAAGGTGAAAACAAGCCCAGTCTAGATAAAATATTATGTTAATGATATGACTATTTATTTCTATACTACCCGCGAAGAATACGGTTGTTTTTCTAACTTTTCACTTCACGGATTTATATTAGATGATTTATATTGGTGTACTAGTGAACATTATTTTCAAGCACAAAAATTTATCGGTACATTGCATTTAGAGCAAATTCGTCTAGCGAACACTCCTAAAGAAGCTGCCAAAATGGGGCGTGAAAGAAAGCGTCCTTTGCGTGCTGATTGGGAAAATGTTAAAGATGATATTATGCGAAAAGCCGTATTGAGAAAGTTTGAAACTCACGCAGATATTAGAGAAATATTACTTTCTACAGGTGATGAGGACATAGTTGAAAATTCACCTATTGACTATTATTGGGGTTGTGGGGCTGATGGTAGCGGTAAAAATCTGTTGGGTAGAATTTTAATGGAAACTAGGGAGATACTACGCTCCATAGATAAAACCTAAGTTGACAGGTTTAGTTAAGGGAACACCAAAAATAGATTATCCGAAATTAATGATTGGGTAGGGTGCGTCAGTATGAATAATTTCTGAGTATAATTAGATTTTATCGCACTGACGCACCCTACAGTTTGGATATTTTTTGATCTGGAAGTCCCTAAGACTAAGGAAAATCTAAAAAATAAATTATTGTAATTAAAGTCTTGTAGGGTGCGTCAGATATTAAAAATGTCTTTATTGACAGCATTAAAACCGTCTGATGCACCCTAACTAATATGCCAGTTGCGTCTAGCATCAAGTACTCTCAGTAGGTTTAGTTAGCTAAATACTTCATTATTTAGCTTGGCTGGGTTAAAATATAGGCTTGAATATACTTCAGGTTAGACACAGCCAAATCCCAGGGTATTTTAAACAATCCTTTAGCCCTCACTTAGTATCATCACAGGGATAAGGCTGAGGGAATATTCTCAACTCAAGGGTAAATCATTGAGCTACATAGAAATTATATTCTTATAGAATAAGTGTGCAAGTAGAGCTTTATCGGAGTTAAAAGATTATGTGTCTAGCAAGCAAAGAAAAAAAATATTGTAAGTGGTTTTGGGATGAATCCCTGGGTGGTGAGTTTGATACTTGGGGTACTAGTACCTACTTTATCGAATTAGCATTGGTAGGTAATGATTTATGTCCTACAAGACAGATAGAAGTTTATGAAAATGGCAACGTCTTGTTTTATGATGACACCCATTTAGCAGATAATTATGGAATGTTATCCGATAAACCTTTAGAAAACAAAGATTTACAGGAATTTGGCATTACTAAAGCAGAGTTTGAATTTGTGTGGAATACAAACACACCCATGAATAGATGAGGTTATGGCAATGAAATTGGTGAAATTAGCTTGAGAGTAGCTGTATCGATGCTGAGAAATCAGAGCGAGCATAATTCACTAACTAGTAAAATCAGGTAAATGATTGGGTATATTCCAACTATGTTTAGCAGTCCAATGGCGATCGCTTGATTGATAAGCCTGCAATCCTACTAAACCTGCTGCTACAATTAATTCATTCACTTCATCTATTGTTAGTGCTGCCAACAGCGAATCACGAAATAATTTCTTTTGATGCTCGTCGTATTCCTTGCCAATATTTTCAACTAAAGCATTCGTTGTAACTAGATCCTGGGGACGAAATAAATCTCTAATAAGCACTGCACCGTGAGGTTTCAAGACACGCTTCAATTCCTGAAAAAACAGTAGCGGATTTGGTAAATGATGCACCAGGCTATTAGAAATCACTACATCAAAGCTATTATCCTCATAGGGTAGATTCTTGGCATCCACCAATTCTAGGGAAATTTGTGATTGCAACCCAACTTGCTCAACATGGTGTGCAGCAACTTGCAACATACTTTGCGCCATATCAATAGCGATAATTTGCCACTGAGGAAGCCTTTGACACATCAAAACCGGAATCCTAGCTGTACCTGTACCAGCATCCAGCATTAATCCCTGTTCTGGTAGACTGAGGCTAATAACTTCCTCCACAAAGCTATTATTTACCTCAGTAAAATCCATCGCATCATATTCGGTAGCTTCTTCCCAGCTATCCATTACTTCCGGTTCTAATTGTCTGTGCATAGAGTTTAAGCAATGAAACCACTTATCAGTCCGATTTTAGTGGATTTAGTCTCATTTATATGCTAAAAATGGGTAGTACTGGACTCGAACCAGTGACATCCTGCTTGTAAGGCAGGCGCTCTACCAACTGAGCTAACCACCCGTTTGCGCTTTGTGTTTGCGCTCACAATTAAACAATATAGCAAAATATTTTTGATTGCGCTAGTATTTTTAAGAAAATTTTTAAAATATTTTTGAGAACCTAGAAATGCCCTCTGGTCGAACGCACGATCGCATTACTTTATGGGCGTTGCCGATGGTGGCGGGTGTGGCCTTTTGGCAGACTCGCTCTGGCAATCTGACTTTATTGGTGGCTGGTGGGTTTATGTTTGGCGGGTTGATGTTCGGCCCTGACTTAGATATATACTCCCGGCAATATCAACGCTGGGGTGTTTTACGCTGGATTTGGCTACCCTACCAAAAAAGCCTGCGCCATCGTTCTTTTTTATCTCATGGGCCAATCATTGGTACGACGCTGCGGGTGGTTTATCTCAGCAGTGTACTGGCTGTCGTGGCACTGGTGACAGTGGCTGTAGTGGAAAAGTTAGGAAATGTAACTGTGAGATGGCAGGATTTAGAGGGAACTGTAGGGCGATCGCTATCCAGTTACACTACAGAATGTCTGGCTTTGTTTTTGGGTTTAGAATTGGGTGCAATGAGCCATTCCTTAAGTGATTGGGGTGGTTCGGCTTATAAACGGTTTCGCAAGCAGGGATTCAAGGGAATACTTCCTAGTGGCAAAATTAAGAAACGTAAAGTTACACGTCGCAGAGTCAGCAAGGGAGTAAAAGTCAATGACAAAGGACAAAGAACAAAATAATCCAGAAACTTTGGTGGCGTTGCAAGATTTAATTGATGTAGTAGCAAAATTGCGATCGCCTGATGGTGGTTGTCCTTGGGATTTGGCACAAACTCCTGAAACCCTGACACCTTATGTAATTGAAGAAGCCTATGAGGTGGTAGATGCCATTAAAAATGGCACACAGGCAGATATTATTGAAGAATTAGGGGATTTGCTGTTACAGGTGGTATTACAGGCGCAAATAGCCACTGAATCTGATCATTTTTCTCTGCAAGAGGTAGCCCAAGGTATTGCCCAAAAGTTGATTCGTCGTCATCCTCATGTGTTTGGTGATGTATCGGTGCAAAATGTCGATGAGGTGCGGCAAAATTGGGAACAAATTAAGGCAACAGAGAAAGGTGAACCCTCCCCAGACAGTCAACAACTCAGTACCAAACTCAGCCGCTATGGCAGAACTCTACCTCCACTCACCGCAGCGATGAAGATTTCCCAAAAAGCGGCCGCCGTGGGGTTTGAGTGGGAAAATATTGATGGAGTATGGGCAAAGTTCCATGAAGAATTACAAGAGTTTCAACAGGCTATTGCCGAAGAAACACCAGAACGCCAACAAGCAGAGTTAGGGGATTTATTGTTTGCTGTGATTCAGTTAGCCCGTTGGTATAATCTCGACCCCAGTGCAGCTTTACACGGCACAAATGAGCGATTTATCCAGCGTTTACAAAAAATGGAGGCAGTAGTTAACCGCCCCCTGTCTGATTACAGTTTGGATGAGTTAGAAACTCTTTGGCAACAGGCAAAAGCCCAACTTGCTCAAGAATAGGAATCAGTTACTGTTGACTGTTGACTGATTCCAACACACCTATCGGACAAGAAACATTTGTCCCGCCTAAACCACAATACCCGTTGGGGTTTTTCGCTAGGTACTGCTGATGATAGCCTTCTGCATAGTAGAATGGGGGAGCATCAAGAATTTCTGTGGTAATTTGCCCGTATCCAGCACTACTAAGGGCTTCTTGATAAGCATCCCGTGAGGCTTCCGCTAGCTCTCTTTGGGCTGGGGAATAAACATAAATTCCAGAACGGTACTGAGTACCAACGTCATTACCTTGACGCATTCCTTGGGTGGGGTTATGACTTTCCCAGAAGACTTTCAGTAATTCGGCGTAACTAATCACTTGAGGATCAAACACCACAAATACGACTTCGTTGTGTCCAGTTAAGCCAGAACATACTTCTTCATAGGTGGGGTTAGGTGTGAAGCCAGCCGCATAACCCACAGCAGTTGTATAAACACCCTCTTTTTGCCAAAACTTCCGTTCTGCACCCCAAAAGCAACCCAAGCCAAACATTGCTTGCTCCATACCCTCCGGGAAAGGTGGTTTGAGAGGGTTATTGTTCACGTAGTGATGGGCAGGTACGGGCATAGTTTGTGTTCTGCCTGGTAAAGCCTTCTCAGGAGTAGGCATAACCGACTTTTTGCCAAATCCAAATAATGCCATTGATTTCAACTCTGATTTTTTTATAGATATTTTTACTTTACTTAATATTTTAGTGGTTCTGGCAACAAAGCAGAGGAACTGGGGAGACAATTGACATACTCACCGACGTAGAACGTCGGTGATTCTTGACGGTTCACAGCAACTAGCTACCGGAGTAGTCTTACAGTCGCTCCCCGTCCGTTTAAGGTCGTGCCGATGCCCCATGCCGACCATCTTTATATTTTGGGATGCGTTCTCATCTCTGTCGTGCTGAGTGTTGCAGTTCAAGCACAGCACTGAGCGAACAGACAAATCAACTTTGCCCCAACGATATCCACAGTAAGAGCAAATTTGGCTTGTTGGTTGCCACCTATCTATTACGCGAAAATCACGGTTAGACTTTTCTGATTTAGCTTCACAAAGATTCCTAAATTCTCTCCATCCCTGCAAACTAATTACCCTAGATAGTCTACGGTTTTTAACCATTCCTGATACATTCAAATCTTCCAAAACAATTACTTGGTTATCATTAACTATTTTGGTTGATAGCTTGTGCAGAAAATCTTTGCGGGTATCTGCAATTTGATTGTGTTGCTTGGCAATCTTTAATCTGGTGACTTCCCGACGTTTAGAGCCTTTTTGCTGCCTTGCTAGATTGCGTTGTAGTTTACGAATTTTGCGGTCTTTCTTTGAGTAATCAGGGCTTAATGCTTTCTCCCCGTTACTCATGACAGCAAAAGTTTTAATTCCTAAATCAATACCAATACTTTGGTTTTTGGCATCGGGATGAATAGGTTCAATTCTCAAAACAAAACTTAAGAAATAGCGGTTAGCGCAGTCTTTGATGACAGTTACGCTACTTGGCACAGAGGGTAACTGCCTTGACCAAATAGGTTTAACATTACCAATTTTAGCTAGATATATTTCCTCACCCTTGATTGAAAATCCACCAATTCTAAACCGTGCCGATTGTCTCCCCACTTTCTTTTTAAACTTAGGAGTACCGACTTTTTTACCTTTGCGTTTACCTTTCAGTGAATCGAAAAAGTTTTTGTAAGCAACTCCTAAATCAGCAACAGATTGTTGCAATGGGATATTAGAAACATCAGACAACCATGAACGCTCATCAGTCTTTTTAGCTTGCGTAATCACTAACTTTTGTAAGTCGTTGTTACTAGGAAGCTTTTCGGACTGCTTGCAAATAGCTAGGGCATCATTCCAGACTACGCGGACGCAACCAAACAACTGCGCTAACAGTTGCTTTTGTTGGTCTGTCGGGTAGAAGCGGAATTGATATCTGGCTTTCATTGAATTTATTGAAATCTGCTATTATTGTATATCATGACGATATACAAATCAATGAATAAAAGTGTGTTTTTTAGGCTAACAGAGGAAGAGTTGGCGCATCTTGAGGAATACTGCCAATCGACCAAAAGAACAAAATCCGACGTACTTAGAGAACTGGTTCGGAAGTTAAAAATTAATAAAAAGCCGTCCTAGAAGGACGGGGCTTGTATCCCATTAATTTCGGTCAGACAAGAATGTTCTCATTACTCATTACTCATTACTCATTACTCATTACTCCCAGGGGTATACAAGCATGAACTAACGGCAATAATGGCCCTAGTTGTTCTTGTCCATTCACGGCTAAATCGCTATGGCACAAATAAATTCTTTCAGAGACACGGGATAGCAAATCATGTAAAATCCGTTGTAATCTGGCTTCTTCTGCTAGTTTCTCATCTTCTGCTGTCCAAGGTTGCCCTAGCCTATCTTGCAAGAAAAACGGCGCACCAAACAAGGTGGCAGCCCCACCTTTTGCCCATAGGGGTGAACCTGTATCTAACCAAAAATGCCAACGGTGAAACCTTCTGCTAGCGCGGTATTGGAAGATAGTTGCTAAGGTGATAGCCTGTTTGGTTTTGCCAAGAGAACGTAGGGGGTAGGGATTGGCGGTAATTGTTCCCCGCCGCAGTAATTGAATGAACTCCTCAATGGGCTTTGTCGAGAGGCGATTTATCAGGTCTAGAGTCTGGGGGGTTGTTTGCTGTAACCTAGTATCAATTTCCCAATAGTGTTGAGCAGTTTCTAATAATTCTCGCAGTGCGGCTAGTTGTTCATAGGGAAGGTTACTACCATTCCACAAAAAACGTTGAATTGCCCTGTCTAAAAGGGAAATGGGGCTGGGAATTAAACGTAATTCTTGTTGCGATCGCTGTTGTTCTAACCACTGTAAAATCTCAGTATAAGCTGTAGTTGCCGCGTAACCAATCCGATCCCAACGCTCAAAGGCTGTGACTGGTAATAAGTTGGGATGTTCTGGATGGGGAACAAAGCAGTAATCTGCAATTAATCCTGCCCTGACTGGGTCAATTTTACATGGCAGTGTAGGAAATGGGGCAGAAATTTCTGCCGGTTCTGGTTTTGTACTCAGGATAACTAACATCTCGGCTACAGCATCCCGGTCTACCAATCTTCCCAACCCAGGATAAACTAAGGCTAGCATGGTGAGTAATGCCCGAATCACTGGTGAACTGATGAGGGGACGTTGATCATTGAGTGATTCGACGGGGATATTTTGCTTAGTGAGGATCTCTATTAGGGTATAACGAGCGATCGCATCTAAACCAGGGGCAATGATAGCTACCTCTTCGGCTGCTACTTCTCCAGATTTAATTGCCTTGGCTATTACTTCTGCTGTTTGTCGCAACAACTGGGAACGAGAAGTCGTTTGGATGGACTGCACTACTGTGGGTAAATCTGACAATACCATCGGCGTAGTCAGTGATTCCACCATTGGCGCAGCTAGTCTATTGGCGAGAGAGTCAACCCCATATCCTCCTAAAGTTTCCACTTGACAACGCCTGGCTAAACCTGCCAAATAATCGGGATCTGCCCCTAACCCCAATCTTACCCCCCCATCAGGATTGTAACTAAATGCACCTGCTGCCCCCTGATCTAATAGCAACTCCAACAAATCACGTACCACACCAGGATATTCATCCACATCATCCGCTAAAACTGCTTGATAACGATTGGCTAAGTACTGTTGGTAATTCTCGTTAGTTAATAAATATTGACTATAGAGCTCGGTAATTATGCCATAGGTAAGTAATCCTCTCTCTAAACACCAATTACGCCAATCTAAGAGCAAATTCGCCATGAATTGTGGTTCTAGATTCAGGTTATTTTCTCCTAACCCTGTTTGCAAAATTCCCACGATATCTTCGCAAGGTGTCCCACTATAAGCCGCTAATTGCATTAAATCTAAAATGCGTCTGACTAAGCGGTACTCATTTACCCCCGCACGCCTTAATATGTCTTCATTTAACTCTGTTCTCCAGAGTTTAGTTGCCAGTTCTTGCTCCGTTTCTGGGCGCAATCTTACAGGAAATTGTGCCTTTAGATTCAACAATTGAATCAGTAAAGGCCAAAATAAGATTACATCATCTTGAAAAAAACCTAATGGAGTTCTGACACGAACTGGATATTTTCCTTGAGTATTAGTAACAATTTTATCACCCAACTCTCGGCGATTATCATCATTAGCAGCTAAAACCAAAACTCCTGGTTTTGCCTGTTGCATCAATAAAGATGAAGGCGTGTCAGTGCTTGCTTTTAATTTTGCTTTTTTAGTATAAAATAATTCATACATTTGTTGATCATTTTGTAGCCAATTCCCAAATTGCTCTACCAATCGGCTAGTCTTACCACTACGGCTATTACCAACAACCCAAATAGAATCAGAAATCACCCACCTCTCCTTAGCAGATTTATGATGATAGTTTGCGTTAATTTAAAGTTAATAATCACTACATAATATATAGTCCTGCAACATCACCGACCATGAACAATTCTATTTTCAACCAAAAAATTTATCCCTTTCTGCTGTCTGCTTATCGATGGTATCTACAAACTCCCGAACGTTCTTTAGAAGAAGCATATAAAGCAGCATTAAAAATTAAATCTCTAGAAGATGAATATTTTAATGGTAATACAATTGATTTCGCTTCGTCTACTTATAGTAGTAGTGTAATGGATTATTTTGCATCTGACTTAAAGCAACAACTCAAATTAGTCAGGATGCGTCTAACAGAATTTCAATTTAGTCGGTGGTTTGTCAATGAATCTAATCAAAAAGCTGCCCAAAAAACCGGAATAGAGTATCTAAATTCTACAGTAATTTTAGAAAAATTAAATTTTATTGATGATGTTACATCAAAATATACTAGCGCAATTCCAGAGACTTTTTCTCCAGAATCTCCAATTAGCCTCAATCAGATAAATTTTAATGAGCAATCATCTTTAAACCATTCTTCAGGTATTATTAAAGCTAAAAATGATGATTTAGTAGAACGTATCTATGCACCGACATCACCGCCAGAAAATCGGAGAAAAAATACAGATACAAGTCCCAGACAACGCCGAAAAGCTGACTCAATGGGCATTTTACCCCGTTCTATTCTCAGCACTATTGGCCGTTTACAAATTGAATTAGACCCCAATGCTGAACAAGATGTTGTGCAGAATTTCCGGCAAGCACAACGGAGAACAATTATTTCTATTAGATTTATTTTATTACTTATTATTATACCTCTTCTCACCCATCAGTTATCAAAAGCATTACTTGTAGGGCCAATTGTTGATAATTTCAGAAGTTCTGAAGCCGAGCAAATTTTCTTGAATGAAGAAATGGAAGAAGAGGCACTATTGACACTACAAAGATTTGAAGAAAAAATTAAATTTGAAAACTTAATTAGCAATGCACCTCCTCTTGCACCCGCCGAAGTAGAAATTCGGATGAAAGAAAAAGCTAGTGAAGTAGCCGAAGAGTTTCGTCGTGAAAGTGCTAATGCTATTAAAAATGTTTTTGCAGATATTTTTTCTGTGGCTGCCGTCATTTGGTTGCTCATCGTCAGCAAACCTTCTATTATGGTGCTAAAAGACTTTTTTGATAATGTTGTCTATGGTTTAAGTGACAGTGCCAAGGCATTTATTATTATATTATTTACTGATATTTTCGTAGGCTTTCACTCTCCGCATGGCTGGGAAGTCATCTTAGAAGGTGTGACTCGTCACTGGGGTTTACCAGCAAACCGAGACTTCATTTTCTTATTCATTGCTACTTTTCCCGTAATTTTAGATACTATCTTTAAATATTGGATTTTCCGTTACCTCAATCGTATATCACCTTCCGCAGTCGCTACATACCGTAATATGAATGAGTAACGGTAACAGTAAAATAATTTAATTTGACGTGGGTTCAACGCCACCTAACCCAACTCCTTAACTACAAGTTGTTGTAGAGACGTTGTATACAAAGTCTCTACTTTTCATGAAATTGGTATCAATTGATATTTGCTGTATTTCTCTTGCTCCGTGTTCCTTCCCCGTATCTCAATCAGTAAATTCAATGCTTAACAGTTTATCCTATTGGAACTATTAACAATAATTTTGCGTCATTATGTCTACATATTCATCCAGTACAACTCTGTGTGAAATAAGTGTCAGTAGTTAGATATTTTCTCCACTTTTGGACAATAAAGAGTAGAAATTGATAAATATCTAAATACCGACGGATATTTTATTCCTAATTTTTGACTAATTTGGCAATGATTTCAGAAATCTCATGCCTTGGGGTTGTATTAACTAGATAAAAACTCAGGAGTATGTAGTTAGTGTCAAACTGGGCGTATAAAATTTAAAATCTCTCCTACCGTGTAGGTTCACGTAGCCTCCTCGGTGGCGGTAAACTCACATCTTGCACCTCGGTTAAAGGTTTCTTGCAAATCCCTCAGCTTAAAACCTTAATCTTTCGTTCAGAAACCCGGTTTTTTAGGGCTTTTTAGGGCTTGTTGAGAATGGTGCAAGATATAAGCCTCCCACGGGCGCGGTTAACGCTCCCGCAAAATATGAAACAAGCACATTTTGATGATATTTCTCAAAGCCTTACTGTATAAGGGTTTTAAAATGTGCAAGTTAGGAGGTATAGTTAGTTTCTATCGCACTGACGCACCCTACAGTTGGGATATTTTTTATCGGAAAAAGATAGGTTCAAAACCTCGCCCCTGGTGGGCGAAAAAATCCTTGTTTCCCAAGGTAGGTAAAAACCCCACCCCTTGTGGGTGGCTGAATTAATTGCGAATTGCGAATTGCGAATTGCGAATTGGTTTTATTTCTGTTTTCTGAACCTGAAACTCTTGATGCTTCTCTCTTTCGCCATTATTCAGCAAGCCCTACTTATTACTTATTACTTATTACTTATTACTTATTACTTATTACTTATTACTTATTACTCATTACTCATTACT
>JBODRP010000162.1:0-12052 GCA_050633005.1 Trichormus sp.
CCGGAGGTATTTGGATGTAGGTGATGAAAGTCAGTAAAACTAATATTTTCAGGATGTTTTGTAGAGAGTTCATGAGACTAAAAAGAAATAAATTTATCGTTAACGGTTATAACCTAATTAAAGGTTTTTAGTCAGAACTTTAGTCCTGAATAGGAACTTGATTAATTAGTCAGTAAACATGAATATACTAGCGATCGCTCCCACACTCCGCCAAGGAATCTGAATATTTCTTAAATTTAGCCGTCGTCCTACCACTACCAACGTTATAATGACGACAATCGAAAACATTGGTTAGCTGAGAATTGACGTAAAACAAGTATAAACAATGTATTAGTACAGTAGGATAAATACTGCTATTTAGAACTGCTGTACTAATGACTACAGTGATACATAATGCTAATCTAGTAACAATTTTCATGTAATCAGGACTTACGCAAGTGTCACAGTTTATGGTTGGTGCGTGACGCGGTAAGTCTCATGAGTACGTTCAAATACTTTCGTACCTTCACACACCCTACCAGTTGCGTAAGTTGTAGCACTAAGAAAGCAGGCTTTTTCCTGTTGACTCTGGGAAATATTAAAATATTTAATTAAATTTGAACTATGCGAACAATTGTAGTTGGTGATATTCATGGTTGCTATGCAGAACTGATTCAGCTATTAGCAAAAGTGGAAATCACAGAGGAAGATTGCTTAATTTCCTTGGGAGATATTGTTGATCGTGGTGTTGATTCTGTGAAAGTTTATGAATTTCTTAAGCATCGTCCTAACACGATTGTATTGATGGGTAATCATGAGCGTAAACACCTACATCAAACACTCTCTTATTCTCAGGAAATTGTCAAATTACAATTTGGCGATCGCTATCTAGAATTTTTAGATTGGGTTAATAATTTACCTTATTATCACGAAACTGAAGACGGGATTTTTGTCCATGCGGCTGTAGAAGATGGGATACCGATTCACCAACAAAAACCAGAGGTTTTATGTGGTTGTACTGCCGGAGAAAAGCACTTAGAAAAACGCTATGGCAAGACATATTGGAGTCAATTGTATACTGGCAGAAAACCAGTTATTTTTGGTCATCATGTTGTAGGAAATGAACCACTCATTATTCCTGGAAAAACTTATGGTATTGATACCGGAGCTTGTCACGGTGGTAGATTAACTGGGTTAATTTTACCAAGTTTTGAGATTGTACAGGTAGAAGCTAGTAAAGATTATTGGCAAGAAGAGATGGTAAAATGGCAGTTACCAGTAATGAAGGCTAAACCCTGGGGTAGTTATAAATGGCAAAAGATTCAGGCGATTTGTGATGATTTTAAAGATGCTGCTGATAGAGAATTAGTTGATTTTATGCAGCAAAAAAAACAATGGATGAATGATTTACTCAGCCTTGCACCTACGGCTATTATTAAAGTAGAAGAAAAACTAGCAGAATTAATTTCTATTCATGGTCAAGATAATTTCAAGAAACCAGCTAGTTCTTTTACCTATGCCACTCTTTTATATAAAGCTAACGCCAGTCATCTTACCGTTGAATTTCTCAAAGAAACTTTACCAAACCCAGATAAATGGGTGGAAGTAATGAGAGATTTGGGGGTGCTGTAATAGTTGAGAAAATTGCTGTTGAGAGACGCGATTTATCGCGTCTCTAGATGATTTTAGGGTAAGTCTACAAATATTTCTTTAACAATAAATCCAACTTTTCTTTAGTTGCCGCAGGTGCTTTAGCTAAGTTGGTTAAAATTGCATACTTCAAAGCAGAATGTGCATCACTGGGGGGTGGGTTTTCACTCAAGCGGCGCACAGTTTCTTGAATCACTTTTTGGGCGTTAATTGCATTACGTTGCAAATTACCAATTACCATTTCTACTGTGACACTATCATGATCTGGATGCCAACAATCGTAATCTGTTACCAGTGCTAAGGTTGCATAAGCAATTTCCGCTTCTCTGGCTAACTTAGCTTCCGGTACATTAGTCATCCCAATAATAGTTGCACCCCAACTACGATAAAGATTTGATTCAGCCTTGGTGGAAAATGCTGGCCCTTCCATGCAAATATAAGTACCGCCACGATGGAGGGTAACATCTGGTAAATTGAGAGAAGCGATCGCATCCCCTAACACCATCGCTAAATTGTGACAAATCGGATCGCCAAAGGCAATGTGCGCTACGATACCATCCCCAAAAAATGTAGAAATCCGATTTTTGGTTCTATCAATAAACTGATCTGGTACTACCATATCTAGTGGCTTGACTTCCCCTTGTAAAGAACCCACCGCACTAGCAGAAATTAAATACTCTACACCTAGCTGTTTCATGGCATAGATATTGGCACAGAAGGGTAACTCTGAAGGTGACAACGTATGATTACGCCCATGACGAGCTAAAAAAGCTACTCTAACTCCCTCTAAATTTCCCAGAATTAACGCATCAGAAGGTGAACCAAAAGGAGTTTCAATTTGTACTTCCTCCACATCTTTCAGGGCAGCCATTTGATATAAACCGCTACCACCAATAATTCCAATCTTTGCGATCGCCATGAGCTTGAACCTATTGTTTGCTAATGTGCCTAGTTATTTTACCGAAAAGGCGAGTATCAGAGGAGGCATAAAAATCATAACGCTTCAACTGCCCTGATTCCGTATCACCACTAATGTCACACTTTATGAAAAATTGTTATTTTGAAGTAACTTAGCTTTAAAAAACATAAAGTTTTGGTGAGAAATATGCAAGCCACCAGTACTTCAACCCCGATGTCTTTAGAGACAGTTTTAGAACACATATTTTCTCTTGGCAGAATTACGCGATGTGATCAGCAGTTACTTATGTCCACACTGCTATCTAAAGAAGACTTAAATGAAAGAGAACGCCAACAAATTAGTAGAGTGTTAGATGGCATAAAAAGAGGATTGCTCAAGGTTGTAGATTAGGAAAATTGCTAATAAACTAAGCTACTTCATTGTGTTCAATCCCTAGTTCAATTTCGTCAGGATTTGCTGCTGCGTATGCCCAAGCATTAGCTAAATCTTTAGCTGTAATGCTGGGATAACTAGTTAACAGGTCAACATCACTGTATCCTAGACTGCGAGCTTCCACAAGTACCGGATGATTAGCAAAGAGCGCATAGACGTAACAGTTGACCCACCCCCGATTTAGTAATTGAAGTTGATGTCACCTCTAAAACTCAACTTGCAGCCTATGAAGCATTAGGAGTTCCCGAACTGTAGCGATATGAAAAAGGCAGACTCCAAATAAATATTCTTCAAGATGGTAAATATATTGAGTCAGAAATCAGTCCAACCTTTCTCAATTTGCCCATTGTGGAAGTAATTTCTGAGTTTTATGAACAAAGCCGAACAATAGGAAGAAGTCCCACACTGAGATTATTTAGGAAGTGGGTGAGAGCGCAAATTTAGCTTGCTTTCTTCTGCGCCTCTGGGCGAGTCTTGACAAAAAACTATCCAGGTAACTGCTTTTTCAATGCCTCTAACCCAGCCCAACGGTTATCAATAGGTTTATCTGCACTCTCACCCACGGTATTCAGAATACCTGGACAGTTCAAATCACACAACTGACGCTGGGGCAATGCTAAACACATTTGCTCATATAACCATTCACTAGGGTAAAAATAACCATTAGGTGACAAGGTTTCCACCAAGTCTTCCATAGCCACTTCCCTTTCTAAAGGCAAGTCATGCTCTTGATTTACTGCCTCATCTAACCAAATAACTTCTTGAGCATTGACCACCAAACGGTGATTGTACTGTTGTAAACAGCGATTGCAGGTACAAGTAATAATAGCTTCTGCCTGAGCTGACACATCTAAATAATTGCCATGATGCTGCACACAGACGCGTCCGCGCACTGGTGTCAAAGTTTCCAGCCCAGGCAGAAATTCTTTTACTTGAATTTCCTCTGTCCGCTCCGGGGCTTTGGTGAGCTGCGGAATAAAAATTGCGTCCATAGGATTGGTGAAACATCATCACGAAAATTTATGTTGATCATCAGCAATGCTGCTGACAATCCATATATAGTTTAGCTCTTAGAAAGAATCTTCTGTATTAGTTGAGCTAATTAAAATTCAATTCCGGCGGGACGTACAACTAAATGCCGATGGGGTTCTTTCCCGCGACTAAAAGTTTCCAAATCAGTCATGTCTTGGAAGAAGGTATGCACCAAACGGCGTTCGGCTGAACTTAAGGATTTGATTTCTACTTCTTGCCCTGTGGAACGGACTTGCGCCGCCGCAGTTTCGGCTATTGCCTGAATTTCAGCTTGTCTTTTGACTCGATAACCACTCAATTCCACAGTATAGGAAGCTTGTCCTTCGTGGGGTTGATTGAGGTTAAGGGTAGAATTAGCCAAATACTGAATTGCATCTAGTACAGA
This sequence comes from Trichormus sp., assembly GCA_050633005.1. Lineage (GTDB taxonomy): Bacteria > Cyanobacteriota > Cyanobacteriia > Cyanobacteriales > Nostocaceae > Trichormus. The sequence continues at coordinate 4,398 of JBODRP010000162.1, forward strand.
GCCATCAGCACCAATGAGGGTATGAATTTGCTCTGGTGTCAAGCTGGTTTCGTCTATTGTCAACCAGTAACTATCTATTGTTGGGGAATCGTCTTCTGGAGAATGGGGAGTTTCTACACTACCTCGAATCTCAGATGATATCCCAGTGAGTTCGAGCAGTGATTTTAGCCACTGCTCACCTCGTTGCATGGGAATATTGCTCATCTATCAACCTGTGGTCTTTTTCTTGGAACTTTTTGGCTCAAAAGGTAATTTCTTTTGCTCTGCTACTGCTTGTTTTTCCTGAGATTCTACAATTTTTTGTAGTTCCTCTGGTAAGGGTTCACGAGAGAGGATGTAAGTTTGCAGGGTTTGGAAAATATTACCAATTACCATGTACATTAATACCCCAGCCGGCAAAGGAAAGAACAGGAACATTCCAGAAAAAATGACAGGGGTGATTTTGTTGACAGTTTCTTGCTGTGGGTTGCCACCGCTAGAGTTCTGCCCGGAAAGTATTTGGCTAACGTAGAGGCTGATCCCAAAAAAGATAATCATTGCCACAATATCCCAGTGCAATGTACCATCTGGGTCAATTGCTCCTACTCTACCCAAGGCATCAATAAATAGAAATCCTTTGTCTGCCGCCAAACCAGGAATTGTTCCTTGAATTGTCACATCGCCTGGCTGTAAGGCTTCTATGTTACCTTCTGCGTCAATTTTGATTCTATCTTCGCCTTTGGTAATTTTCCATTCAGGAACTAAATTGGTGTCTGGGTGTTCTGCTAGTAATACCTGGAATGGCTTACCTTCAAGGGTTTGGTATTGAATTTTAGTTTGTTCACCTACTGCTAGTTTGTTACCGCTAGGGAGAATGGCGGTAACTTTGAGGTGTTCCCCATCAGCTATATAAATGTTCTGGGGAGGAGTCGCAAAGGCTTGGGGTTGAATGCGTTCGATTTGTTCTGAGGGAAAGATTTGCAGGTTAACAGAATAGTTAACTCCAGCAAAGGGCGAACCCCGCAACGTAGCAAACAACGCCAACAGGACTGGCATTTGTAACAGAAGTGGCAAACATCCCGCCAAGGGGTTGCCAAATTCCTTCTGCACGTTCATCATTTCTTCCTGTTGCTTTTGCGCGTCATCTTTGTAACGTTCTTTAACTTCCGCCATGCGCTTTTGCATCAGAGGTTGTACAATTCGCATCCGCCGCATACTGCGAATTGAACCAGCACTCAGGGGGTAGAGCGCGAAGCGGATTATCAATGTCAAGGCAACGATCGCCAATCCATAGCTAGGTACAATGCTGTAGAACAAGTCTATGATTGGCAGCATCACGTTGTTTGAGAGAAACCCGATACCAAAATCCATTATTCTGAATTTAACCTGAGTTACTGTAAACTGAACTGAATCTAATTTATCTAAAAAAGGGGGTGTCGGGAGTAGGGAGGAATCAATTCAAAATTCCCAATTCAGAATTTCGTTGACTGTTGACTGAGAAAATCTCTCCCCAACCTATTCCCCCAACCCTATTCCCTACTTAGCTGTATATTGAGGATTTTTGGCAGCAACTTTTTCATTGATGTAGTCATAAACTTCGCGGAATTTGGGAATTGCCCGCATTTCTAAACGACTACCATTTCTTAAAGTGACTACCATATCTCCCCAAATTCCAAGGCCACGGGGAACTTTGACAATTTTGACAATTTCTGAGTAAATTACGTCAGAGCGATCGCGTCCCATCCAACCACCCATAACAGATATTCTGCGATCGGTGATGCGGTAACGTAACCACAAGGCTCTGACAATCGCACCAACTGTCAGTGGTATACCCACAACAGTAAAGCCAATCAGGATATTTAAAATCAAATCCCCAATATGGGGGCCGCCTTCATAATAAATTTCTTCACGAATGCCCATTTAATACCTCAGTTTGTGCCAACAACTGCTCTAATTCTTGCAGAAATTGTTGGCTTCCGCACTCAGATTCTGCTGCTTTTGGTTTCACAACTAACACCAATTTCCATCCGGGTGCTATTTTTGGCAGTAGTTGCTGCAAGGCTGCGCTAATCTGACGTTTAATTCGGTTACGCACCACAGCTTTTTTACTGACTTTGGTGCTGACTGAAATGCCAATTTTTGTACTGGCCAAATTTTCATTTTGAGGGGCAGTATCCCAAGAAGATTCTTGGTTAGATAAGGGTTTTAAAGCTCTCAAGGTTAAATGAGAACTATATCGCCGGATTCCTTCCCGGAAAACTGCCTGAAAATCTTGGCGGGATTTTAGTCGATTTGCTTTGGGCAAAGCCACATTTGTTCTTTTCGCTTAAAATACCCTAGACGCTCAGACGATGCCGTCCTCTCTTTCTTCTGGCTCTCAGCACGTTTCTGCCAGTTGGTGTCTGCATTCTGGCACGAAAGCCGGAGGTTCTTTTTCTCTTGCGGTTAGTCCCACCTAGGGTTCTCTGCATAGTATGCTCCTTTTAGACGATTTTTATAAAAAGTCACAATCTAAAAATATATCATTGTTAATAGTCAATAGTCGAGAGTAATGGTTGACTGTTGACTTTTAACTAACTTAACTAATCGTCACAATCCAAGAGCCAAGGTAGCGCAGTAAGGGTACATCTCCTGGTGAGAGAACTTGGCAGTTGAAATAAAATGTCCCACCAAAGGCAGGATTGATCACGTTGGAAAATACTAACTCTACTCTGCTACCTGCTGGTACTGGTTCTTCTGGGAAAATTTCAATTAAACGGCTTTCTCTATTCCATTTGACTTCAGATAGAGGTACTTTCTTGCCCTTGACTCTGACTTCGATGTTTTTAGTGTCAAAAGTGCCTTTGTAGTAGTCAGGATAGGTGACAGCAAATTGAGCTACTGCCAATTTCATAGTTTGAGCAGGAATCCTAAATCTGTATCTATCTCTATTATTGGTCTGTCCGCCAAAGTCTAAACGAAAGGGCAGTTGGTATTCTCGTTTAACGCCACTAAATAAGACAAATCCTTGACCTCCTTGTGCCAAGACCATAGCTGGTACACTAGTCAGCACACAACCAGTTAAAGCTAAAACAGAAAGTAAACGGCGCATAATTTGTGTAACTCCTACACCAAAATGGAATTTTCGTAACTAAACTTTACTATTAGTTTGGTAACAAGTGACGAGATGTAGCGATTAAAAGTGCCTATCAGGGATTGGAGATTGGTCACAGTATGTGATCTATTGGTGTTATATTTTACTACTTTTGCCCTAATTACAGTCTGATATCAACAGGACTGACGCAAGTGTCACAATCGCTCGTTGATGCGTGACGCTATAAGTCTCATGACTACGTTCACATACTTTTGCAACGTCACACATCCTACATCAAAAATATGCCAGTTGGGTAAGTCCTCATCAAGACTGTTGAAATTTGAGTTTGTTGCTAAATATGTATAAGTGTATCGTAATTGAGGTTTTTTGTTATAAAAATTGAGTCATTTAATTAGCGATCGCCTGTTAAGTTAGGAAAGATAGTGAAAACTAAGCTGACATCTCATCAATAAATCATTAAGTAACTATTAGGGAACTCTTAAGCTCAAAAATCAAAAAAATGGTGGAATATTACAAGATGTAATAAAACTATAAATAAAAACTTTAGATCCCTAAAAAAAACTAAAGACATAGATAGAAAATAGAGTATTAAAATTAAGATTTGCAGTAAGTAAAATAATCGGTAGCTATCAGAAAAAGTAAGACTTCTACAAATTGCACTAAAGCTTGGCCTGTCTGAAAGTAAGAATAAAGGGAAAGTTCAAGGTTGTATCTCTAAAAGAAAAAGCTATGACTCATGCTTTAAAGCAGTAGCTATGATTTGATGACATAGCTAATGTCAACAGTGGCTGATTGTGCAGAGATTAGGTATTTATCTCCAGGAGATTTCATGAAAATAGCAGTTGCTAAAGAAATAGAAGTTTGTGAACGGCGTGTGGCATTAAATCCTGACACCGTTGCGAAATTAGTTAAACAAGGATGGGAAATTTCGGTAGAAGCAGGGGCAGGAGAAAGATCATTTTATAGTGATGCTGCCTATGAAGCAGCAGGAGCGCAAATTATTCATAATTGTGACCAATTATGGGGGCAAACAGATATTTTATTGAAAGTAAGCCCACCACAAGAACGAGAAGATGGGCGTTCGGAAGTGGAGTTAATGCGAGAAGGGACTATATTAATTAGTTTCCTGAATCCTTTGGGCAACCCTGCCATAGCCCAGCAACTAGCTAATCGCAAAATCTCCGCTTTGAGTATGGAATTGATCCCCCGTACTACCAGAGCGCAAAGTATGGATGCTTTGTCTTCTCAAGCGTCCTTGGCGGGTTATAAATCAGTATTAATTGCCGCCGCCGCATTACCGAAATATTTCCCCATGCTGACAACAGCCGCCGGCACAATTGCCCCAGCGAAAGTATTTATTATGGGGGCTGGGGTAGCAGGATTGCAAGCGATCGCCACCGCCAGACGCTTGGGTGCAGTAGTAGAAGCCTTTGATATTCGTCCAGCCGTCAAAGAAGAAGTGCAAAGTTTAGGCGCGAAATTCGTGGAAGTGCAGCTAGAAGAAGAAACAACCGCCGCCGGTGGTTACGCCAAAGAAATATCTGAAGCTAGCAAACAACGTACCCAAGAAGTTGTCGCCGAACACATTAAAAATGCGGACGTTGTGATTACAACCGCCCAAGTTCCTGGGAAAAAAGCTCCACTGTTAGTCACATCTGAAATGGTGGCGCAGATGAAGCCAGGTTCAGTAATTGTCGATTTAGCCGCCGAACAAGGTGGTAACTGTGCTTGTACTGAACCGGGTAAAGATATCGTTTGGAATGGTGTAACCATTATCGGCCCGATTAATCTCCCTTCATCTATGCCAGTCCACGCCAGCCAGTTGTATGCCAAGAACTTGACATCATTATTGCAACTGCTAGTTAAAGACAAAGCATTAAACATAGACTTTGCTGACGACATCATCGATGCAGCCTGCATCACCCACGCTGGGGAAATTCGCAATCAACGCGTCAAAGATGCGCTACAGGATGCGGTACTTAGGTAATGGGAATTGGGCATTGGGAATTGGGCATGGGGCATGGGGCATGGGGCATTGGATATGATTTACTATCTCCGTTGTCTCCGTTGTCTCCCTTGTCTTCCCCCACACCCCTACACCCCCACACCCCTAAAAAAATCAGGAGATTTCAATGACAGAGGCATTACTTGCAGCTTTGTTTGTATTTGTGTTGGCATCTTTCATCGGCTTTGAAGTTATCAATAAAATCCCCCCAACTTTACACACACCCCTAATGTCAGGCTCAAACGCCATTTCGGGTATTGCTGTAATTGGGGCGATAGTAGCAGCTGGGGAAAGAAATACCAGTTTATCTGTAATTCTCGGCTTAATCGCCGTTATCCTCGCAACTGTCAACGTTGTGGGTGGGTTTTTGGTGACTGACAGAATGTTGCAAATGTTCAAGAAGAAGGAGATTAAAGCGTGAGCGATTTTTTACCAACGGGGATTCAGCTGACGTATTTAGTCGCTGCATCTTTATTTATTCTAGGTTTGAAAAAACTGGGTTCTCCTGCTACTGCACGTAATGGTAATGTCATTGCGGCGGTGGGAATGCTGCTGGCTATTGTCGCTACAATGCTAGACCAGCACGTATTGAACTATGAGATGATTTTGATAGGTTTAGCGATTGGTTCAGCTATTGGTGCGATCGCAGCTTACAAAGTCCAGATGACAGAAATGCCCCAAATGGTGGGCTTACTCAATGGTTTGGGTGGTGCAGCTTCGGCATTAGTGGCTGTGGCTGAGTTCTGGCGGTTATTGGATGCAGGCGCAACTATACCCCTAGATGTCAACATCTCTATGTTGTTGGATGTGTTAATTGGTGGTGTCACCTTCACAGGTAGTTTTCTCGCCTTCGCTAAATTGCAAGGATTAATTAGCGGTTCGCCAATTACCTTTTCCTTCCAGCAACCATTTAACCTGTTACTGTTGGCTACTTATATAGGTGGTAGTGCCTACTTAATCATCACACCAGATAGCTTACCTGTCTTCTTGGGCGTTGTTGCAGTTTCCTTAGTTTTGGGTGTAATGTTCGTCATTCCCATCGGTGGCGGCGATATGCCCGTTGTAATTTCGTTGTTAAACTCCTTATCAGGTTTAGCGGCGGCGGCGGCTGGTTTTGTGGTGATGAACAATATGTTAATCATTGCCGGTGCATTGGTAGGGGCTTCCGGGATTATCCTCACGGAAATCATGTGTAAAGCCATGAACCGTTCCCTGTTTAATGTGCTGTTCAGTGCCTTTGGTTCTGGTGGTTCTGCGGCGGTTGCTGGTGGTGCTAGTGGTACAACAGATCACACCGTCCACAGTATTGATCCCGAAGAAGGGGCGATGATGTTGGGTTATGCTCGTTCTGTGGTGATTGTCCCTGGTTATGGTATGGCTGTGGCTCAAGCACAACATAGTGTGAGAGAATTGGCAGATCAACTAGAACGCCTGGGTGTTGATGTAAAATATGCTATTCACCCCGTTGCTGGGAGAATGCCGGGACACATGAATGTGTTGTTAGCTGAAGCAAATGTGCCGTACACCCAGTTGTATGACATGGAAGATATTAACCCTCAGTTTGAACAAGCGGATGTAGCTTTGGTAATTGGGGCAAATGATGTAGTTAACCCGGCGGCGCGGAGTGATACCAATAGTCCTATTTACGGGATGCCGATTTTAGAGGTAGATAGGGCAAAACATACCATTGTGATTAAGCGTGGGATGAGTGCCGGTTTTGCTGGTGTAGATAATGAGTTGTTCTACAAAGATAAAACCACTATGCTTTTTGGTAGTGCGAAAGATATGGTGTCAAAGTTAGTTTCGGAAGTGAAGCAACTTTAGGAAACTAACAATAATTTAGATAATTTACTTGCCTTGGGGGTGTGATGCTTCTGAGGCAAGTTTTTTTGGATTTGCCTCACGCAAAGGCGCAAAGACGCAAAGGAAAGAAGTTTATTACATATAATTTGGATAAGGTGCAACTTTTTTGACTTTATGCGTTTATTAGCTAAGTTAAAGCACGTAAATATGGATCAACAAGATTATTTTGATGATGAGCTTTTAGAAAAAAGAATTGAGACTTTTTATGGATATGGTAATTATCAAGGAAAGGATTGGTTTATTGGCATGGAAGAAGCAGGAGGAGATTTTGAAGACGTTAAGCACAGAATAAATATATGGGCGAAAAGAGAAGAAAAAGAAATAGATGATGTTGCAGAATATCATATAAAGATGGGATGGCCCGAAGGTTTTCAAGAAGGTGCAGCAATACAGCCAACGTGGAAAGGATTGATTCGCATCGTCTTGAGTGCTGAAGAAAAAGAGAATATTACTAGAGAAAATATTCGTCAATATCAAATACATCAATTAGGTAGGGAAGAGAAAGAGACTTGTTTATTAGAATTATTTCCTTTACCATCACCATCTATTAAGGATTGGATATATGGTAAGTATTCTCGCTTGCCTTATTTATGTGATAGACAAACTTATGAGCAATATTGTCTTAATAAGCGAATAAATCATATTGCTCAGAGAATTAAAGAACGTCAACCTAAAGCAGTTGTGTTTTACGGTAAATTATATGAATATTATTGG
>JBODRP010000163.1:0-11923 GCA_050633005.1 Trichormus sp.
AGAAAATGCACTCAAAACATTATGGGTATCCCATCATCCAGGCATAGAATGTTTAGCCGCCGCCGATGTAGTTGTGGGTGCTGGGGGGTACAACACAGTTTACGAATGTGTAGCTGTGGGTGTACCTTTAGTAGCATTGGCATTACCAAGACTGTACGATCGCCAAACCAAAAGAGCTAACAAAATTAACCAGGTGCAAAACATCCCAGATGCAGTCTTCACCGTCAAAAAAATCCTAAATACAGTCACGAAGACTCACTTAAGACCAACTTACACCAATGGGGCGATCGCTGCTTTGCATCACATCATCCATTTTGAGTTATAAGTGATGAGTGTAATTCCTAACTTTCAACAACTCCTGAGATTCTTATGGCAAGTCATGAGGTATACCAAAACCCCGTCTGCAAAGATACGAAGCAGCTTCTCACTAGAGTATTTCTCCCCGTGTAGCTGTAGAGAAGTTGTATGCAACGCCTCTACTTTGACTCTTGCTCCCCTTCCCTTGTAGGGAAGGGGTTGGGGGTTAGGTTAGAAAACATAACAATACTATTTAAACATCCTGATTACATATACCTATATCGTGAATCTACGCACCCTGATTCCAATTTTTGATGATTCCGTCTCCGCTTGGGCATTAGAAGCGCGGTTGTTGCGGTGGTTAACATTTACCTGGCTATTTGTCGGCTTGATTATCCTATTTTCAGCCTCCTATGTAGTAGCTGATGTTCGTCAAGGCGATGGCTTATTTTACTTTAAGCGACAAGTTCTTTGGGTTCTTGCTTCCCTGATAGGATTCAACATCATTGTCAATCAACCCTTACAGAAAATTCTCGGTGTATCCCATTGGTTATTAGGACTATTTTTAGCGTTAATTTTTGTCACACTCATTCCCGGAGTAGGCAAAAAAGCCTTTGATGCCGCCCGTTGGATAGCCATAGGGCCAATACCCATACAACCCTCAGAATTAATTAAACCCTTTTTAGTCCTCCAAAGTGCGCGATTATTCGGACAATGGGAAAAACTAACTTGGCGAGTGCGTTTAACGTGGTTAAGTATTTTTGGCTTAGTGATTTTAGGCATTCTCGCCCAACCTAACTTAAGTACAGCCGCACTTTGTGGGATGACTATCTGGATGATAGCCCTAGCAGGTGGTATACCTTACAAATATTTAGCCGGTACAGCCATCGGTGGGTTCTCATTAGGATTACTCAGTATCAGTATCAAAGAATATCAACGCCGGCGGGTGATGTCATTTCTCAACCCCTGGGCAGATGCCACCGGAGACGGTTATCAATTAGTACAAAGTCTCTTAGCCGTAGGTTCTGGCAAAACTTGGGGTGCAGGCTTTGGGATGTCTCAACAAAAGCTATTTTATTTACCAATTCAAGACACAGATTTTATCTTTGCTGTCTTTGCTGAAGAATTTGGCTTTGTCGGTAGTATTATCCTGTTGCTGCTCTTAGCTACATTTGCCACCCTTGGGTTAATTGTGGCACTCAAAGCCAAAAATACCATATACCGATTAGTGGCAATTGGTATCACCATTATCATGGTAGGACAATCTTTACTCCATATTGCTGTAGCCACCGGTGCATTACCCACTACAGGTTTACCCTTGCCCATGTTTAGCTATGGTGGTAACTCCATGATTGCTAGCTTGATAGGTGCAGCCTTATTAATTCGCGTAGCCAGGGAAAGCAGCGAAGCGGAAGTATTACCCTTAAGAAGACCACAAATTGAGAAGAAACGTCAACGTCGGCGAATGTTTTAACAGTCAACAGTTATCAAGGAAGTAATGACTGAAAGCGATCGCATTTTGTAAGATAATCAAAGAGGCGATGCCTACGGCGGGCTGCGCCAAAGCACTAATATTTTTTCAATTTCCTTTAGTACATCAGCTAAGAAAGGAGCATTTGATTTAACGACGTTCTCCTCACTTCCATCATGTTTATGATGAGGAAAGGTAGTCAGATTTAACTTCCGGTGATGCTCAGTATTGTCATAGCGAAAAATTAGATTATTCTCTGAACTCATATATTGATAACTATACATTTTTCTATCTATTGATATTTCCACATAAACAAATTCTCTCAAATGAAGCAATGAATTATCTGTAAATTCGAGCTTTCCCCTAATAAAACCTTCATACATTCCTCTTTTTTCGGTTTCAATATTAAATAATTGAACTATTTGCGATGATTCAATTAAAATCTGAACCTGCTGAAAATAGTCTTCAATCAACAAAATGAATCTCCTCTATCGATTCTTTTGTTTGTTGTAAATGTGCCAACATTCGAGCTTCTCCAATCCATTCATCAAAGTCAAAACTATGAGATAATTCATCATTATTAAAGCGGATGATAAATTCCTCAGTCGATAATTGATATTTAGTTTCAAATTCCTGAAGACGTTCTTCTGTTCTTTTAATTCCTGCTGTCACACTTTGTAATCTTTCTGACAAAGCACTTTGAATAATTCGTTTGAGGGAATCTGGATCTTTTGACCTAAGTTTAAGTTCAGCCATTATCTCTACCTTTGCCTGCTATTGTAGAGTTTACCGCACCTAACAATAGCGATCGCATTTTGTAAGATAATCAAAGAGGCGATGCCTACGGCGGGCTGCGCCAACGCAGTTTCATTAATTTCCCGCGTAGGGTGTGTTAGCGACAGCGTAACGCACCGACATATACAAGTGGTGCGTTACATTTCATTAACGCACCCTACAAGATCAGGCGATCGCACTATCGCATTTTGTAAGATAATCAACAAGGCGATGCCTACGGCGGGCTGCGCCAACGCACTAACAATTAGTTTGAGAACGAATTTCTTGTAAAATATCAGAAATTTCTGCTTCTGATTCAATATGTCGTGCCAGCACTTGAGCAGTAGCCTCTAGCACACGGTTAGAAAATAACTTAGCTAAATCTTGGCGTAACCCTTGCCCAATATAAAACTTAAGTAATGCCTCACAGGACATATCTCGACTGTCTGCGATTTTTTTCAGAGATTCTAAAGTATCTTTGGGTATTTCTAGGGTTACTGTTTCGTTTAGCCGTGGGTGCAGTTGTAAGATAAATTCCTCTTCAGGATTGTTCATAAAGTTTTCTCTCTGTACGAGTCCCAGGACGAGCCGAAATAATGCGAGTTCGTAATCCACGTTCTACATAGACTACAAGCAACAAACGTTGTTCAAGGGAATACCCAATGATAAAAGCGCGTTGTTCACTGCTAGAGGCATTGATAGGGTTTGCATCGCCAGTTTGGTAGAAAGGATCGAAAAAAACCTCTATGGCTTCTTCAAAGGTAACACCATGTTTTTCAATATTGCTTTGTGCTTTGTTGCTATCCCACTCAAATTCAACACCTTGTAGGCGATAAACAATATCCATACATATATTTTATCTTTATAGGCGCGATGCCTGCGCGATCGCACCGAGTATCTATAATAGCCCATACCTTAAAATCATTGACCATGTGTAGCGATCGCATTTTGTAGGATAATCAACAACAGCGATGCCTAGGGCGGGCTGCGCCAAGACACTTCCTATTTGTTTAAGTGAAGGGGGAATATGTATAGACGTTTCTGGAATTGATTCGTCTCAACTATTTAAATCGTTGAGTAATCGCCGAATTAAGGCTGCATCTTCTGTTTCGGGAGTTTTATTCAAGTAAGTTTGTAAATCTGCTGTGGCTGCTGAATAGTTACCTAACTGGTAGTTTAACAAACCGCGATCGCGCACTTCTGAAGTAGTATCAGGAAATAATAGTAAAATCCTCTCGACTACAGCCAAGCTTTTTTCTAGCTGTTGTTGTCTCAAATAAATATATTTTAAATTAGCTAAAATTCGGGCTAAAAATTGTCGGTTACTGACTGTAGCTAAAAATTCTGGGCGTAAAGGGACGTTTTGTTGAAACATTTGGTTTAGCCTGTCTTGACAGTCTTGGCTAAACATCACTTCGCCACGATTAAAAGCATCGACGAAAATTTCCATATCTGGAATTGCTGGACGAATTAAAAAATGTCCTGGCATTCCTACACCTAACATGGGAAAATCTATGCGGCGAGCAATTTCTAAATACACCAACGCCATTGTAATGGGAATACCTGTGCGTCGGTCAATTACATCATTTAAAAAGCTATTGCAGGGGTCATAATAATTACTCTGATTCCCCACAAATCCTAAATCATCATAAAGATATTGATTGATAGTTTGAATTATTCGCAATGGATAACGTGACGAGGGTAAACGTTCTTGCACTTCTGCTGCCATCGTATCCAAAACGTTTAAGTATTCTTCTATATCAATGTAAGGATATTCTTCTTTGGCAATGTATAAAGCTGCTTTAGCTAGGTCAATATGCTCATCGGAATGTTGAATTTCCTGGTAAAAATATTGTCGTGGTAGAGAGAATTTCATAGGGGACACCTGATAAGTAATTCGTAATGGGCTAACGCCCCGCTCCGCTAACGTAATTCGTAATTCGTAATTCGTAATTCGTGATTACAAATGTGAGTTATGTTGATGTGGTTTTTGGGCTGTGCTTTTGATGGGTTTGGGGGATGATTGCTTTTAACGAATGCTGAGATAATTACTCATGGGGTTTTGTGGCTGAGGTTGCAGTTTTTTCATCCCATGAGGTTATATCTGGTTCTAATGCTGGGTGGTGATTTGTTTTAAACAAGTTAGCAGTGATTGTCTTAATTACAATATACAGGATTGGTACGACAAATAAACTTAAGAAAGTGGCAATTAACATTCCACCAAACACTGCTGTTCCCAAGGATTGACGACTCCCCGCACCTGCACCTGTGGCAATAGTTAGGGGGAAAATGCCGATGAGTGTGGAAAATGCGGTCATTAAAATTGGGCGTAGGCGTTCTTGTGCTGCTTCAATTGCGGCTTTGGGAATGGGAAGTCCTTGTTCGTGGAGTTGGTTAGCAAATTCGACAATCAAAATTGCATTTTTACTCGCCAAACCAATCAACATGACTAGTCCAATTTGACAGTAAACATCATTAGCGAAACCTCGCATTGATTGGGCTAGCAATGCGCCAAAAATTGCTAAAGGTACAGATAATAAAATGATGATGGGGTCAATGTAGTTTTCATATTGGGCGGCTAATACCAAAAATACAAATACTAGCCCCAAACCAAAAATTAAAGGTGCTAAACCACCGGATTCTTTTTCTTCTAAGGAAGTGCCAGACCATTCATAACCATAGCCAGTAGGTAATACTGCTTGGGCTAATTCTTCCATTTTATTAATTGCATCACCGGAACTAAAACCAGGTGCAGGACTACCATTAATTTCTATGGAACGAAATAAATTGTAGTGGTTAATGGTTTGCGCTCCGACTACAGAAGTAATTTTGACTAAATTACCCAGAGAAATCATTTGATTAGTTTGCGATCGCACATACAATTGTTCGATATCTTTGGGGTTAGCACGAAATTGTTTATCGGCCTGCACGTACACTCGATAATTGCGCTGTTGCAGATTAAAATCATTGACATACTGAGAACCCAAAGCCGTTTGTAAGGTGCTGAAAATATCATCAATATTAACTTGTAATGCGTTGGCTTTGTTGCGGTCTACTTCTACTAATAATTGTGGTGTGTTGGCTGCAAAGGTACTAAATACGGCTTGTAATCCTGGTGTTTGGTTGGCGCGTCCTAACAATTGTCCCATTGTCTGCACCAAATTCTCTAAATCGCTATTGCCTCGGCGGTCTTGCATTTGAAAGGTAAAACCGCCAAAGTTGCCTAAACCTTGAATCCCTGGAGGGTTGACAGCAAGCACTCTAGCTTCGGGAATCGCAAATAACTTACCTTGTAGCTTCCCAATAATAGCTTGTACTGATTGGTCTGGTCTTTGACGTTCAGCCCAAGGTTTTAAGGTGGTGAAAATAATACCTGTGTTGGCTGTACTGCCGCTAAAACCAAAGCCGCCTACTGCAAACGTTCCTACAACTTCTGGTAAGGGGAGAATTTCTTTTTCTACCTTGGCTATGACATCACTTGTGTATTGCAAAGATACCCCTTGCGGCCCTTGAAAAATGGTGATGAAATAACCTTGGTCTTCATCAGGTAAAAAGGCTGTGGGAACTGAGGTGTATAACCAAGCTGTTAATCCCAAGGCAACGACGAATAGACCGATGATAATACTTTTGATGCGGACAAGGAAAGAGAGCGATCGCTTATATTTGCGCGTCACTCCATCCAGCCAGTTATTAAACTGCTCAAACCTCCTACCCAACCAACCTGTTGGCTTTTGTCCTTGGCGCAGTAATAAAGCACACAAAGATGGTGTCAGGGTCAAAGCTAAAAATGTAGACAGGACAATCGAGAAGGCAATAGTTAAAGCAAATTGTCGATACAGTGCGCCAGTAGTACCAGGAAAGAATGCTACAGGGATAAACACCGCCATCAATACTAAAGAAGTGGCGATAACTGCACCAAACAATTCCGCCATTGACTCACTCGCAGCCCGACGGGGTGGAATGCCTTTATCTTGAATAAAACGGCTAATCTGCTCAACTACTACAATGGCATCATCTACTACCAACCCCGATGCTAAAGTCAAACCAAACAGGGTCAAACTATTAATCGAAAAGTTAAAAACTTTGACAAAAGCGAATGTCCCCACCAAAGCCAAAGGAATAGTCAACGCTGGAATTAAAGTAGTGCGCCAGTCTTGCAAAAAGATAAAAATCACCAGCACAACTAAAACTACAGCTTCGATCAGAGTTTTCACTACTTCTGACAATGATTCCTCGACAAACATTGTCGTGTCAAAAGCTACCTGATATTTCATCCCTGGGGGAAAACTCGGAGCTAATCGCGCCATTTCCTCTTTTACGCCCCTAGCTACATCTAAGGCGTTACTACCAGGAAGTTGATAAATCCCTAAACCAACTGCCTCTTTACCCCGAAATCGTAAAAATGTATTGTAATTTTCTGCCCCTAATTCGGCTCTACCAACATCTTTGAGTTTAACTAAAGTGCCATCACTCTCTGTTTTCAGGACAAGTTCTTCAAACTCTTTTGTATCTGTTAGTCGGCTAGCAGCACGCACATCGAGTTGATATTGTTGTCCTTTGGGTGCAGGTTCTTGGCCAATTCTACCTGCACCGACTTGCAAGTTTTGTTCTGTCAACGCCCTACTAACATCTGCTGTAGTTAAGCCCCGACTAGCTAGGCGATTGGGATCTAGCCAAAGACGCATAGCATAGCGACGTTCCCCAAAAATCTGCACATTACCTACACCTTTAACTCGTTTTAAAGCATCTGCTAAGTAAAGGTCAGCATAATTACTGAGAAATATGTCGTCATATTCTTGATTCTCGGTATACAAGCCAATCCCCAACAAAATGTTGTCAGATTGCTTAGTAACCCGCACTCCTGTACGCTGCACCACATCAGGTAATTGAGCTTCCGCCACAGAAACACGATTCTGCACATCAACGGCAGCAATATCTTTGTCCCGTGAAGCATCAAAGGTCACGGTGATGCTACTAGAGCCATCGTTGCTGCTGCTAGAAGTAATATATTTAACACCCTCAACACCATTAATTTGGCGTTCTAAGATATTTGTTACACCGCTTTCTACAACCTCCGCACTCGCGCCGGTATAGTTAGCAGCAACGTTGATTTGTGTAGGGCTAATATCTGGAAACCGAGCAATCGGTAGAGTAGGAATACTGATTCCTCCCACCAGTAAAATAATTAACGCGCAGACTGTAGAAAAGACTGGCCGTTTAATGAAGAAGTCAACAAACATAGATGGGGAATGGGGTTAATCAATTCAAAATTCAAAATTCAAAATTCAAAAATTTTGGGAATGGGGCATTGGGCATGGGGCATCGGGCATTGGGCATGGGGCATGGGGCATTGGGTATTGAGGAAAATAAGTCTACCTTGTCTCCCCTTGCTCCCTGCCCCCTGCTCCCCTGCCCCCTGCCTCCTCCCTGCCTCTACTCTGGAATAATCGGCGCGCCGTTGGTGAGGTTGAGAATGCCGGAAACTACTAGTTTGTCTCCGGGTTTTAGTCCTTCGAGAACTTGGTAGTTATTGCCTTCAATTGCTCCGAGTTTGACGGATTTCTGTACAGCTACTAATGATGGTGATCCGGGTTGGGGTTTTTCGGGTGGTTGGGCGACAAATACAAAGCTTTCTCCGCCTAGGCGGGATACGGCTGTGACGGGAATTAATACCCCTGGGCGTTCATCCCAAATCACTTTGGCTTGAACTAACTGGCGATTGAGTAGTTGTCCTGTACCATTGCTGAAGGTGGCTTTTGCCAATACTGTTTGAGAATTAGAATTGGCGTTGGGTTCGATGAAACTAATTCGCCCTGTGGCGGTGGGTTGGCCTTGGGTATCTAATATCTGTACAGGTAATCCCGTCCGCAATTGTCCAGCTTGGTTGAGGGGAATGGATATATTCAGTTCTAAAGCATTGTTTCTAGTCAGTGTGGTGAGTTGATCACCTTTGCTGACAAAGCTCCCTACTCTGACGGGAATATCACCGACAATCCCTGTAAACGGTGCAACTACGTTGGTGTAACGGACTTGGACTTCTGCTGCTTTGACTTGGGCGGCGGCTTGGGTAACTTGCGATCGCACTTGGGCTATTTCTTCGGGACGTGCGCCGTTTTCTAGTTGTCTGAGGTTTTGTTTTTGCTGTTCTAAAGCCGCAGTTAGTTCGCTAATATCGGAACGGCGGCTTTTTTGCAGTTGTTCTAGTCTGCGCTGGGTTTCTCTTAATCTAGCTTCGGTACTCCGTTGTTCTTTGAGATATCCTTCTAACACATCTTGGGAAATTGCTCCCTCTTTTCGCAATTGTTCATACCGTTTGGCTCTGGACTGGGCTAAATCTAAATCAGATTTTGCTGATTCTATCTGCGCCTGGGCTTGAGCAATTTCCTCTGGACGCGCTCCCGCTTGAGCATCTGTTAATCTGGCTTGGGCTTGGGCTACCTGCGCTCTGGCTTGGGCAATTTGTTCAGAACGTGTTCCCGCTTTGAGTTCTGCTAGCCGGGCGCGGGCTTGTTCTAGGGAAGCTTTGGCTTGCAATAACTGGGCTTGAGCATCATCACTTTGCAGACGGATGACTACTTGTCCCTCTTGGATGCGATCGCCTTCTTTAACTAAAATCTGACTGACTCGCCCTTCAATTTCTGGACTAAGTACCACTGAGCGCGGAGCTTCTAAACTCCCTACAAATACTGAACTTTCTTCTAAAGTTCCCGTTTCTACTGTCGTCAATTTTACGGGAATCCCCATCGGTTGACCAGCCATCATCCCAGGAGGTCTATTTCCCCCCAGGCTACTTTGCCACCACCTCCAGCCAAAACCACCACCCAGCATTAACAACAAAATCCCAACAATCAAAAGCCAACGCCGCTTCTTTTCAGGAGGAGTAGGAAGATAATTATTTTCTTGCAAGAGATTCTCAGGCTTTGGGGTAGTTGTAGAATCTTCTATCTCTACTGGTACTGAGGAATGAGAATAATCTTCATGAGACATATGGAACTACTCTTATTTTAAATTATTTCTACGTCTAATTACTGAGATAATCTTTATTTTTTGCATCTTTAACAACTTTATTCAGTGGGCTTTGGACAACTGTATTTTACAAATCTATTGCATAAATCTAAAGTTTGTGTGTTTCCCTGCCCTTTCATACTTAAAAATATTTATACATAACTTCTTGATTTATCAAAACTATCCACAACTGTCCTAGAAGTATCTCCACAGGATGAGATTTCGTAGCACAACATTTGACTAAAACTATTTTATGCAAGCACTTGCTTACAAATGCAAGTAATTGCTTGCATTATATACACAATATTGGGAAAATTTCTATCTGTTCACTCATTTAAGCCGTCATGGAAAACTTTGTCTTTTACAACCCAGTCAAAATCCTGTTTGGTAAAGGTCAAATTACCAATATTGGTGCTGAAATTCCGGCGGATGCCAAAATTCTCATAACTTACGGTAGAGGCAGCATCAAAACCAATGGTGTATATGAGCAAGTTAAATCTGCGTTAGCTGGACGAAATACTTTTGAGTTCGGTGGTATTGAACCTAATCCCCGCCTAGAAACACTGATGCAAGCTGTGGAATTAGTGCGCCAACAAGGAATTGATTTTCTTTTGGCTGTAGGTGGCGGTTCAGTGTTGGATGGAACTAAGTTTATTGCGGCGGCGGTTCATTTTGAAGGTGATCCTTGGGATATTCTCGCCCAGCAAGCACCTGTAAGCAAGGCTGTACCCCTTGGTAGTGTATTAACTCTCCCAGCTACCGGCTCAGAGATGAATACAGGTGCTGTGATTACTAAAGAAGAAACACAAGAAAAGCTCTACTTTACGAGTGATTTAGTATTTCCTCGGTTCTCGGTGCTTGATCCTGAAACAACTTTTTCCTTACCTCCCAGACAAATTGGTAATGGGATTGTTGATGCTTATACCCATGTGATGGAACAGTATTTAACTTATCCCACCAATGCACCATTACAAGATCGGATGGCGGAGTCAATCTTGAAAACCCTGATTGAAGAGGGGCCAAAAACCTTAGCCAATCCCCATGATTATGATGCACGGGCTAACATTATGTGGTGTGCAACAATGGCTCTCAATGGGTTAATTGCGGCGGGAGTTCCCCAAGACTGGGCAACTCACATGATTGGCCATGAGTTAACGGCAGAACATGGTTTAGATCATGCTCAGACCTTAGCGATTATTTTACCAAGTAACCTTTATATCCGACGCGATCGCAAATGGCAAAAGCTTCTACAGTATGCACAGCGAGTCTGGAACATAGTTGATGGTAGCGAAGAGGAACGGGTAGAGCAAGCGATCGCTCAAACTCGCAACTTCTTTGAGTCTATTGGTGTCCCCACTCATCTATCTAATTACGGCATAGGGCGAGAAACCATTCCTGTTATTATCGAACGTCTACACCGTCATGGTTTGGCAATTTTAGGCGAACAGCAAGATGTAGACTCCCAAGTAGTCGAGAAGATTTTAAGTCTTTCAATTTAGACTTCTTGCATAAAAATCAATCTTCCCATGCTTAATAACGGCAGTTGCTACAACTTTGGAAACCAAAGCAACGCACTGCCTCCCCCATGCCCAATGCCCAAAATTCTTTAATTTTGAATTTTGAATTTTGAATTTTGAATTTTTCTGCCCCATGCCCATTTTTAATGAAAAAAGTTGACTATCCTAAATTTACCGTGTTAATCTTAATAAGACCAATCGGTCTTAAATGTTGACGATGTCTAAAGGCGAAGAAACAAAAGCTCGGATTATCCAACAAGCAGCCGAACTGTTTAACCAACAGGGATATGCTGGTGCGTCTATTTCTGACATCATGCGGGTGACAGGGTTAAAAAAAGGAGGAATTTACAATCACTTTCAAAGTAAAGATGACTTAGCACTACAGGCTTTTGATTATGCGATCGCTTGTGTGAGTAAAAACTACAGATTAGCATTACGTTATGAGCGTCATGCGATCGCCCGTTTAAAGGCGATAATTAATGTATTTAGCAGTTCTGTAGAGCATCCCCCCATTCCCGGAGGATGTCCCCTACTAAATACGGCTGTGGAAAGTGATGATACTCACCCGGTTTTAAAAGCGCGCACCCAACAAGCTATGACTGCTTGGCTAAATCTGATTCGTCGGATTATTGAAACCGGAATTGATAAAGGTGAAGTGAAACCGGGAGTAAATGCAGATGAAATTGCTAGCGTCATTACTGCAACTTTAGAAGGTGCAATTATGATGACCAAATTATATGAAGATAAGATTTATATGCAAAGAGCAGTAAGCCATCTTTATGAATACATAGAAACTCATCTATGATAATAAGTAATGAGTAATGAGTAATGAGTAATGAGTAATGAGTAATGAGTAATG
>JBODRP010000164.1:0-11904 GCA_050633005.1 Trichormus sp.
GTTTTGGCTTTCCTTCGCCATCCATAATTCCAGCAGATAAAAACCTTGGGTTTTGAGATACTTACGCGCTAAGGTAGTTTTTCCAACACCACCTTTCCCTTGAATCAGAATAATTTTTGCCCCATGATTGACTAGGGAGTTAAGTTCAACAATTTCACGATCGCGTCCCACAAAGTTATCATCTGGTGCTTGTGGGTTGCTATTGTTAAACGGTGGATTTACAATAGGTGTCGGTCTTAAGGATACTTGGGACTTCCAGAATCTCTCCACAACTGCATGAAAAGTCAACTTCGAGACTTTTTCCCCCACTGTATCTGAAAGTATATGCCATAGTTCCGCTCCTACTGCTTTCAAATGTGCTTCCGTGTAGCCGCAATTGTCAGCCATATCTTGATATGTCTGTTTTTTATCCTCCCACGCAGAACGTAAGATGATCCTCTGAACTGTATCGAGACGTTTCCCTGTGTGATCAAACACCAACTTATCCAAAAGCTCTAAAGCTTCTTCTGCACCCATCGATCAATAGTCTGTATCCTTGTTGGTTCATTATACTCATATTTTCACCAATTCTCGCCTCACTCCCATACCACAAACTACTTTTTCCTACCAAGTAGAAAATACTTAACTTACTGAATCCGACTGCAAACTAAATCAAACTGTATTATTCTTGTAATCAATACAGGCAAGTTAGGTTAATTGCCAAGTAAATGTGGTTGAGGAAAGATGTAAACTGCTACTACTTTTAATTAAATACTGAGCAATCATAACTGAATAAACCATATTTTCTAGCCAAACTGAATAACAGTAGCAGATACTAAATAGGCAATAAATATTAACTAACTGGATTCTGTAGAGAGTGTTGATAAATAGTATGTAAATTCCCACTCTACAGGAGTTTTAACAATGTTAAATCAAGATTGTCTTCAGGATTGCAATCATAGCTATTGTCCATTTGCTCAAGATAGCAAGAACCCAAATCGTTACGTTTGTCTTAAATGTGGTGTTGAGCGAGAAATCAATAAATACTCTGGTTTTGGTTCTTTTTTCCTGCTGTTGTTAATGTTATTTGCAGCATTTCAACTAATCATTGCTATAGAAAGACAAAACTATCCAAATCAGCAACAAGAAATTCAACAGTCAGAAATTATCAGCGAGTAGTTAGGAAAAAAGGGTGTAGGGGTATAGGGGTGTAAGGGTGTAAGGGAAGAAAATTATCATGCCTTTTTCTCTGTCACCTCTCTAAAACATTTTTCTTCCAATAGTTTCAGGAGTGCAGTATGAATACCAATCAAGATACCATGCTATTTCGTGTTGCTTCTAGGTCATTAAAGTATTTTTTGTTAATGTTCCTTGGGTTTTCTATTGTCTATGCTCTGTCTAATGCTTTAGGCGTGTTACACATCATTCCCCTACTGATTTATGTTTTACAACATTTATTTGTCCCCTTGGGAATCATAGTTTTTTGTTTAGTTGCAGTCACCGTAATTTTTGAATCCTTGCGTTAGTCAGATATAAAAATGTAATGGTTTGTAGTCATACCAATTCTCTATCAAGTTGCTCCAAATAAATGATGTAGAGACGTTGCATGCAACGTCTCTACAGTACAGAATAAAGTGCATCTATGGCTACGCCAGGCAAGCTACATCAAGAAACGGTATCAGCACTTTAGTACGGAGAAAATTAGGACTACAGTCCTTACTACGAACCTTTTCTTTTTACTTCTTCCAAGGAAATTTTGTACCCATTTCCGTTAAAGCTGAAAAAATGAGATACGCAATTAATAAACCAACACCTGCAAAAAAAGCTAGTAAGTCATTATCCATAAAAAAAGTCCGCTCAAGCGGACTAGGGTAGAAGGGTCAAATGATCGAAATTGACTATGAGATTCTTAAATCCCTCTTGTATTGTTAGCAATTAAGTCTTTAAAATCAAGTATCAAGCAACAAATTTCCGACATATTTCTATCAATTATGTCTTTGGTTGTAGGTACTAGTAATATAAAAAACATCCAGAGTCAAATTAGTAGGACTTACGCAACTGGCATATTTTTGATGTAGGATGTGTGACGCTGCAAAAATATGTGAACGTAGTCATGAGACTTATAGCGTCACGCATCAATGATCAATTGTGACACTTGCGTAAGTCCTGATTAGCCAAAAAACTTCTCTACGCATCGAATAAATATCTCTACACCTATTCCCAAGGCAGTTTCATCAAAATCAAACCGGGGATGATGATGGGGATAAGCTAAATCTTTTTCTGGGTTAGCAGAACCCACAAAGAAATAACAACCAGGAACTTCTTGTAGGAAAAATGACATATCCTCACCCCCCATAGTTTGGCATTCTGGGACTATCCCCATAGGTGTCTCGACAACTTCCTCGGCAACCGATCGCACTAATTCCGCAATATTTGTATTATTAATTACAGGTGGATACAGTGAGCAATATTCTAAATCATACTTTGCCCCGTGACTTTGACAAATCCCGGCAATAATTTGTTCAATGCGTTGGTGAAAAAAGCCTTGGAACGCAGGGTTAAAATACCTCACCGTTCCTTTCATGGTAGCTGTATCCGCAATCACATTGTGAGTTGTCCCCGCGTGGAGTGCGCCCACAGTCACCACAGCAGAATCAATGGGGTTGACATTCCGTGCCACAATCATCTGTAAAGCGTTGACAATTTGGGCAGCCACTACCACAGAATCAACAGTTTGATGAGGTATTGCACCATGTCCACCTTTACCCCAGATTTGACAGTCAAAGAACTCTACCGCCGCCATCAATGCGCCACTGCGGACTCCCACCGTTCCCAAGGGTAAATTATTCCACAGGTGCAACCCAATAATCGCATCAACATCAGGGTTTTTCAACACTCCAGCCTCAATCATTGGCTTTGCGCCCCCTGGACTTTCTTCCGCAGGCTGGAAGATAATTTTTACTGTACCGGCAAAATCCTGACGATGCTGTTGTAAATAATAAGCTGTTCCGAGAGCGATCGCAGTATGTCCATCATGTCCGCAGGCGTGCATGATACCATCATGTTGTGAACAATAAGGTACTTCATTCAGTTCTTGAATTGGCAAAGCATCCATATCTGCGCGAATTGCCAACACTGGGAAATCTGGACTGGGGGATTTTGTCCCTGTAATAGTTGCTACTATGCCCGTTTTAGCGATGCCAGTTTGATGCTCGATTCCCCAACTTTGTAACTTATTTGCAATAAACTCAGCCGTTAGCCTTTCTTGAAAACCTAACTCTGGTTGTTGATGTAATCGCCGTCGCCATTCTACCAACTGTGGTTGTAATGCGCGAATTGCTAAACGCACACGGGATAAGTCAAGGGAAGCAGGAGTAGGAAAGCTAGAAACCATCTCAACTATGTTTTGGCGCACAACTGGGTTATTTTCTCAGTTTATTAGACATCTTGCATGAATACTTTGGTGTTGGCAAAAATATTATTTAAAAGCTCACGCATTCGCCGCCAGGCGTTTCGCTTGCCCTATACCCAAAGAAGAACACAAATAAATAGCCTATAGGTGGGGGATATCAAACTTGGTAGGGGCGGGTTAACAAATATCATTCATGATTAACTTTTGATCTCGGTGAACCCGCCCCTACAACTATCTAGGTATTGGCAAGATTGTAATTCACATTATACGTAATTTTGAATTTTGAATTGATATGCCCCATGCCCCATACCCAATGCCCAATGCCCATTATTGAATTTGCAAAACCACAAGAGTCATATCATCATTATTTTGTCTATCAGTACCAATAAATTGCTCTACTTGATCAAATAAGTAATCCACAATTTCCTGGGGACTAGTACAGTATCTACAAGCCGTATGGAAAGCAGCAATAAAGTTTTCTTCGTCGAAGCGATCGCCACTAGCCGCCGCCGCATCCGTCAAACCATCTGTGTAATAAATAATGGTATCCCCAGTCTCTAACTGTGCTTGGGCATCTTCATATTGACTATTGGCATCCAAGCCAATTAACATTCCCAAAGTATCCAACCTAGTAATAGTTTTTGTCGCTGCGTGCCACCATAAAGGAGGGTTGTGTGCGGCGTTGCTATAAGACAAAACACGGTTTTGGGGATTATACTCCGAGTAAAATAAGGTGATAAAGCGGTGGGAATTTTCTAAATCCGCATACATGACTCGATTCAAATTTTGCAACACTCCCCCAGGGGAATTACCATGCAAAACTTCACCTCGCAGCATTCCCCGCATCATCGTCATAATCAAACCAGCCGGCACACCTTTACCCATCACATCACCAATTACTAAACCCCAACGTCCGCCATTGTGACTACTGGTAATGATGTGTGGATAAATTTGATTGTGATTAGTGGGAATAAAATCATAGTAGTCTCCACCTACCCGATTAGCAGGTTTACAGCGTGCCGCCAACACAGCACCAGGAATAGCAGGACATTGACGGGGTAGTAGTCGCCGTTGAATCTCCGCACCAATTTCTAATTCTTGATCTAAACGTTCTTTTTTTCTCAGTTCTACCGCTAATTCATCATTTTCAATTGCTACCGCCGTTTGATCTGCTACTAGCCTGACTAACTTTTGTCTAGTTTCTGTCCAACTATATTCCGGATCGCGGCTAAGTACATATAACCATCCCCGTTCTGTGTGCTTAACTAAAATTGCTGTGCCGAAAATCTGCACATCTGGCCCCAGGTGGTGGTGCATCTGCGCGTCTAAAATCCCGGTTGCTGTGGCTAGAGGTGCGCTATTAGCAGATAGGGAAACTTGACTACTAGCGGTTTCTAAAGCTTTACGAATGTTTTTGCGCTGGCGACTATCTTGCCAATGCAACTGCTCTAACCTAATTTGACCATTAGGCTTATAAAGAAACAATGCACTGCCGTCTGCGTCGGTAACTCTTGTGGCCATTAACGGAATCAGTTCCAAAAACTGATTCAAATTATTAAAGCTTCTAAGGGCAAATCCCAAGGAACTGAGCAAATCTTGAATTTTATTCTGTTCTCGGTGCAACCTGGCCACAAGTTCTTTGAGTGCTACAACTGGTGTGACATCGGCTGTAGTAGCACTATGATTGTTTTCAGTAGGTTGAGATGGCAGTTGAGACACAGTTTAAAATTACTATCGCACTGGAAAAATAGACATTAGATTACTTATACAATTTTTGCCTTCAAATTGCTAAACCATATTGGGTCAAGATTTGTCACTTTAGCAAGAGTAAAAAGACGTAAGACATAACTCGATATCAGTATGACCTTCGGTGATCAAAGTTATATCTCAACACAAGAAGATTAATAAATGGATTTTTCGGTAAAACTTTGCCCGTAAAAATCCGTAATTTTCCTTCTGCGTCAGTAAAGGCTTAACACTTGCATATCTTAACTAGCAAATCATACATCTTCAGACACTGAAATTCCGAACTATTTAGAGGGTTTTTGCTCAACTAAAAAAAGAACTATAGATGTTGATAACACATAAATGCCAAAAAAACACATTATCCCACAGCAAAGTGGATTATTAGTGATGAGTTTAAGCAAAAATAGCAGTTGACAGTTGTGAAAGTTCTCACTGATTTTTTGCTCCCCCTGCCCCCTGCCCCCTGCCTGAGAGGTGTAGGTTTTTTGCCAGTTTTACTAACCCCTACACCCTTACACCCTTACACCCCTACACCCCAAAACCAAGGTTTTTGGTACACATCGTAAAAAACCTACACTTACCCACCACTGTTAGCCACTCAAAAGAGCTTCAACAAATTCATAACTAGAGAAAGGGCGTAAATCTTCCATACCTTCCCCTGCGCCAATAAAACGGATGGGTAAGCCTAACTGTTGTACTACTGCCAGGGCAACACCTCCCTTAGCAGTTCCATCTAGCTTAGTTAAGACTACGCCGCTCAGTTGGGCTGCTTGGGAGAATACCTCAGCTTGTCGCAATCCATTTTGTCCCAAGGTGGCATCTAAAACCAACAGTGATTCAATTTTGGCATCAGGGGCTTTTTTGTCGATGATGCGCCGGATTTTACTAAGTTCATCCATTAAGTTTTTCTTATTTTGCAGTCTACCTGCGGTATCTACTAAAAGGAGTTCGGTGTTTCTGGCTTGAGCAGCTGTGATCGCATCAAATACCACGGCTGCCGGGTCAGTATTTTTACCAGGATTGGAAATAACTTCTACACCAGTTCTTGTCCCCCAAACTTTTACCTGTTCTACTGCGGCAGCCCTGAAAGTATCGGCTGCACCTATTAAGCAGCGATAGCCAGATTTTTTAGCTAGGTGAGAAATTTTACCGATGGTGGTAGTTTTACCTGCACCATTCACCCCAGTCATTAACCAAATATTCAGAGTATCTTTTTCGGGGGCAAAGCTGGCTTTATGGGTAGTCTTGAGGGGTGCTTCGAGCATATCCCGCAAGATTTGTTTTAAATATGCGATCGCTTGTTCTGGTGGTGTAACTTCTGAGCGCAGTTTTTCCTGAAGGGCATTAATAATATAATCTGTTGCCTCTACACCTACATCGGCTTGCAGCAGTAAGGCCTCAATTTCTGCCACAGCCGCTTGGTTGAGTGGCCCTTGCCCCACAATTGCTTTCAGTTGATTCAGGATACTGCGACGGGTTTTATCTAATCCTTCCCGCAGTTTTTTTAGCCAGGTAATTTCTTCAATAGAAATATCTTCTGGTCGTCTGCCTTGTGATGCTAATACTTCGGCTGACCATACAAATCCTTCATCAAAATCCAGCCCAGGAATTGTTTCTCCTGCTTCTGGTGCAGTTGTTTCTGGCTGCACTACTTCCGGTTCAGGTACTTCAATCGCACTGGCAATCAGTCGTTCTTGCTTGGCTGCTTGTTCGGCTGCTGCCCTTTCTAAAAAGGATAAATTGGCAGGGGTTGGGGTTTCTGGGGCAATTTCTGGTTCTGGTGGTGTTTCCACAACGGTAACAGAGTCTTCTACCACTTCTGGAGTAGTCACAATTGCTTCTGGAGACTCTGCCGTAACTTTTTCTGGCTCTGGGGTAGTTTCTGTAACTTCAGGTGTGGCCTCGGCTGAGTCTGGTTGAGGCTGTTGTTTTTCTTGAATATTTTTATAAGCGGCTTTAGCAAACGCCAACAAGTCGGCCGTTGAGTCGGGTGCAGCGTCGGCTGTTGTTGGTGACGTTGCGGCTGACTCTGGTTGGGGTTCTGGGGTGGGAGGTGTTTCTCCGGCTTGTGTATTGGGGGAGTTTTTATCTTGACGATTGAACCAATTAAAAACCATTGCAGCTAGCGGTGTGAGTTTTTCTGTGAGAGAGAAGTTAGGGGTTTACGAGTTAAGAAGTTTATGATTTTAATTTAACTTCTGACTCTAATCTGGTGTGAAAACCTGCGGGTTATCCGCACCTGCTCTTCCTCCTCACTGCCAACTCAAAACTTACCACATGGTGATCAAATTAGTTTTGTCGGCTTTGTACAGTACCGACAAATCAAACTATGCAGGTTGTTTTTGTTCTGTGAATCGGCGCAGAACACCGTTAATAAACCGATGGCCTTCATCTCCACTGTAGCGTTTTGCTAGTTCTACAGCTTCATTAATTGCTACTCGATCTGGAAGTTGGAAGAATAGCATTTCTGCCACAGCAATTCGCAGTAAATCCCGATCAATTTGGGCTAAACGGGTAACTTGCCAATCTACCAAAGCGGAGGAAATATGTTCATCAATGATTGTGCGATGTTCGCTAATGGTTTGGATCAGTTTGATGGCGTATTTCCCAACTTCCCGATCTTGGTTAGCTAGCTGAATTAATTCCGGGAACTCTAGAGCTGCGCCTAACTGATTGATGGCTGTTTGAGTAGACGCGATCGCTTCTTTGAGCATAGTCCGAGCCATATTCAAATCGGAGGCGCGAGTTTCACTAGTTAAAAGGCGATCGTGACTGCGTTGTAACTCCCCAGAGGCGTTATCTAGGGTATCTTGTACTTCGGATCTGAGGGTACGGACTGTAGCTAAAACTAGCTTGGGTAATTGTTCTTCAGTCAATTTTTTGGGATTGACTGGTAACTGGCTCAGGCTTAAAAGTGCCAGTTCACGGGCTATTTGTTGTGGTTTACGGTCTTGCATAAAAGTTTAACTGTTTCAGTAGTAATTTAATTTCAGAGTTACAAATCTATCAATTTTAATTGAGCCAAACAACCATATTATTCTGTTTGGCTACAAATTTACCGGATTGTTTTTATGTTTCTTCGATAGGGATAATGGGATGCTGGCGGTCACTAGTTGATTTTTCTAGTTTTTGTTCTTTGGTAATCACTAGTGGCGGTAAGGGTGTGTTTGGGGTAACAATCCCTCCAGAGACTATCACTTTAAAGGCATCTTCCACTGACATGGACAGGTTGACAACATCATCTTCTGGAACTACGGCATACCATCCTGTGGTGGGGTTAGGAGTAGTGGGGATAAAAATACTTAACATCGGGCGAGGCATTTGGGCTTGAATTTCATTCCCAATCACACCTGTCACAAAAGCGATCGCCCACATCCCTTTCCGGGGATACTCTACTAACACGACTCGACGGAATTTGTTATTGGAGTCTTTTAGTAGTGTCTCCAACAGCTGTTTTAAGGTTTTATATACCTGACCAGCCAAGGGAATCGCTTGTAAAAATCGCTCACCAAAATCTAATAACCACCGCCCAGCAATATTGCGCGCCATCAACCCAATCAACAAAATACTGAGTAATGGTACGGCTAGCCCTACTGCCAAGTTAAGTATATTTACTAGAATCGGGTTTAACCCATCAAAGGGATTTAGTTGTTTAGGAACTTGAGTCAGAAAGTTGATTACCCAATTAGCAATGGTAATCGTTAGCCAGATAGTCGTCGCTAGTGGAATCACTACCAACAACCCGGCAATTAAGTCATTTTTCAAGTCCTGTTTTAGACGGTCAATTCCCAAGCCCCTATTCTCCTTCTTTAGAATAGTGGAAATTTCTTTCTTCGTATTCATGACATTAGATTTGTCCAATGATTCCGACATCACCTGTGGTATTTTTTACCCCAAGTTACTGTCTACAATGACCAGTAGTTGAGTCTTTGCCATGACAAAATGCCCTATTTACTAGGAAACTAGTTGTTTGCTTGCACAAGTGCAAATAGACACATCCCAACTAGGAATATAGCCAGTTGGTTTGTAAGGTTGTTACTTTTCTTTGTAGGAGTTGTAAACGATTGTTGCAAATATCGGAGATATTAATTATCCTATCGCGCTGATGGAAAAGCTGCTAATGCTGGCAAAACCAGCAAGGTGCAGTAATTATCACAGTTTGTGATCCTAATTTGCAACCAAGGAAAGGTAATTTTTCTGAGAATGGTATTTAAAAATTTTAACTTATCATAACAACTAAATAAACTCAGCCTGAATTGAGTTACTCCGACAGTTAGGAAATCTCAGTAACTGAGTCTCATCCCCATGCAAAACTCAAAATTCCAAATTCAACATTAAGAAATGGCAATCATCAGTTATCAGTCAGTTGATTAGGGACTGTCAACCAAAAAAATAATCAATAGTTGTGTAGGTTCTTGTGCAGCAAATACACAGCTACAGCCAAGATTCTATCGGGAAAGATTGAGCTTGCTGGATTCTGATAAAGTCATTAAAACTGAGCCTTGGAGCGAGTTTCACGAACAAATTGCAGGCTTTCTTCTAAATCGTTACCTTGCCATGTTCCTCCAAACTTCTTTATGCCCAATGCTCAATGCCCAATGCCCAATGCCCAATCTTCTAGTCTAACTTACTTCCAATGAGCTTTTTTGCTCTGCTGCTACGGGTGCTGCTAGGGTAGGTGTGGGAATGTATTTCATCTCCCAGGCTTTCAACAGGATGAGATATTCATAAAAAGCCTGTAAGGTACACCAAGCCAACCCAGCCCTGCCATCTAAGCAACCACCCAAAATAAAGTACATATATAAAAAGCGCAGTAAAGGTCTAGCGGGTAGACGCAAAGACAAATCTTTTAATGCCCGTCGTCTCTCAACCTCCGACTTGCCAAAAATTAAATCTCCCCAGTTGACTTGACCTTTTTCTAATTGATACAAAGTTTCTCTGGCTTCATCAGTAGAATAACGGTTATGTTTTTCTATCCAACGGCTCAAACCTTTACTGCAAGTGTAGTGAGGATAAGTTTCTTTTAAAAAACTTGTTGCGCCATCGCACACTTCCCGCTCAGTATGCCCATAGTCTGTAAACCAAACTTTCCCATGACGGAAAAGCCGCATTTGATAGCGGGGGTATTGAGTGCTGCGGCGAATCCATTGATTGAGGAAAATCACCCGTTCTGCAACATAGTAGCCAATATAGTCTGGGTTTTGCTTTGCTTGTTCACATTCAGCAAATAGTTCCGGTGTCATCCGTTCATCAGCTTCGAGGATATATACCCACTCATGTTTGGGGGGGATAGTCTCTAACATCCAAGTTCGTTGTCGTCCGTGACTCTCAAAGGCGTGTTGCACAACCTGCACCGGATAGCGACTGGCGATTTCTACAGTGCGATCGCTACTGCATGAGTCTACAACAATAATGTCATCCGACAGCATCGCCGACTCAATACAAGCAGCAATATCTAATTCTTCGTTATATGTGAGTATGTAAATGGAAAACATTTTCTAAATGTATAGTAATTTTGCTAAATCCTAAGTATGTTTTTATTATCAGATCAATAGTAATAAAAGGCAGTATAAACTATGAAAAATTATTTAATATTTTATACTGCCTAAGTTAATCCTAAATTAACGTGCTGGCACTTTACCTTTAGGTTTACTACCTTGAAAAGAACCCATACCTCTTAAACCTGTCCAACCAATGATGATGTAACCAATAGACAACAGTAAGCTGCTAATACCAATTCTGATGCCAGATTTCCAAGCATTATCTCTAGCTTGTTGAGAAGCATCATCCCTGCGCTCACGAATTTGGGTTAATCTTTGATTCGCTAGCCCTTGAGGATCTGTTTGCTGGGCAATAAACTGATCAAGTTCTTTGGGATTAGCTTTAAACTTCTTGAGCAATTCTTTTTGGGCGGGGGGAATTTGGGGATTCTTCAGTGCCGCTTGATATTTTTGCTCGTCTTGCAGTAATTCGCTAAACTGAGCTTTGGCTTGGGCGCGTAATTGTTCTAACTGCGCTTTACCTTGTTCGTTGTTGATTTGGGCTTGAAATTGTGATAACTGATTTTTGAGTTGATTTTCTGCCTGTTCTGCATCTTGCTTGATTTGATCTACCGCTTGGGTGCTAGCTTGTCGCACATTGTTAAGGTGCAAGGGGAAAAACAGCAAGAACATTAAACCTAAAATGCTAGACAGTATTAGCACAGGAAATCTGAAGTCAAAACCTTTGGGGTTATCACTAGCTTCCTGCATCCAATAACCAGTAAACAAAGCTCCCACACCCACTAAGGGGACTATACCTCGATCAACTACTTGAGTGACAACATTGATTTGCCATATCCTATTCGTGGGTTGGAAGGGAAACAACAAAATCAAAAAGTCCAGCAAAAAGGACATAATTAATATTATTCCCACCACTTTAAGGGTGAGAGCAGCATTGGCGGAATTAAAACGATTAACCATAGTTGTGCAAACTTTTATTCAACTCAGAAATGATGATCCTATTTAAAGTTACTGGAATATTGCTCCCATAATGCTGTTTGTCATCTGAATCTGCCTGCATATATTAAGATGAAGCAGATACAATTTTGTGCCAAACTACACTACAGTAGCATTTGTTATCTATGATGTCCTATTAAAAATAGGTATTTTAAGATACAACGGTAATTGATAATCTATTACCTTTGTCAATCTTAGCGTCTCTCCGTTTTCAGCTTTTAAATTACACAGTCAGTTATGAGTATTGTGTAATGTTAACTATTAAAAGGT
>JBODRP010000165.1:0-11868 GCA_050633005.1 Trichormus sp.
TGCCCTCTGCCTTCTGCCTTACCCCAACCAAGATCACCAAAAGTTGCCAAGAACCCATATTTTGTCAAATTAAGACTGACACATCTCTAGATGAGTTAGTTGGGTTAGATTTCTAAAATTTCTCTTGATTATGACCAAATTATCTCCTCTGAATCCAGCCTAAACAACACGGTTCTAGGACAGGTTGATTATCTGTATCTTTTTTTACTAAAGATATTTACCCAATAGCTTTGCTTACAGTATCAATAGGTCTACATAATATTTCTCCCCCAAAGTATTTTATTCTGTGTATTAAATACTACACATTGCCGTTTTTTTTACATTACAAAATTTAATTATGTGTTCTGACACATTTAAATTAGGTTCTATTGATGAATAAGCTAGTAATAGGTGCTAAGATTTATGCGAAGTAAATAATTTGTCCCTGAAATTTTGTGGCTAGAGCTAGTACAGCAATTGGAGTAAGTCCAATTATTAAAGAAACAGTGCAAAAACAAGCACATTCCACCCGTTTAACGCTAAAAGAGGTAATTCTCATGGGAATGTTAGCGATAGATAAGCTTGATGATCAAAGTCGTCAAGAACTAGCAGATCAAGTTCATCAAATGCAAGTAAACGGTGAAATTTAAATCTGCTTTTGAGAGTTAATAGTCGAATTTACACATTACATCAACTCTATTGCCTACTGACTCATAGGCTATTAACTAATCAGCAAATCGATAACGGCTTCCCATCAGATAATCCTCATTAATCTCACATGAGATCCATCGACGTTGTAAAGTTTCAGCAACAAAACCAGTAGTGTTAGAACCTGCGAATGGATCTAACACAATATCCCCTTCATCAGTCAAAAACTTGATGAAAAATTCAGCAAACCCTTGAGGAAATCTTGCGGGATGAGGTTTGATTCCGGCTGCTTTACAGCGTCGTAAATAAGCACTTTGAGATTCAGTGTTAGCAATTTCTAATAAATTGGGCGGAATTGCGCCTTGGTTATCTTTTTGGAATTTATCGGAAATATCATGCCCACTAGGACGAACTTGGGGTTTATAGCCATTTTTAAGCAACTGTTTCATACTGTTGCTATATGGCTTTAACACTTTTCTGTTATCTGCTTTAGGGTTGGGAGTTTTTGACAACCACCAAACTATATTTACTGAATCTTTGATACGGACTCTTCTAATTGTCACCCATTCTGCTGGGGTAGGTAGTCGTGCTGGATTATAATGATACAATTCTTGAGCTAGAAAAAAGCCGACTTCCTTACACAGTCTAATTAAAAGCTCGTATTGATAGATACTACGTATAGGATTACCCGGAAGATAAGCCCCACCTAAATCTAAAATAAATGAGCCATTGTCTACTAAGACTCTTTTAAATTCGTAGGCAAAAGGTAAAAACCATTCAATGTATTTTTCTGCGCTTTCGTTACCGTATTCTTTTTTACGCGTTAAGGCAAATGGTGGGGAAGTTAGGATTAAGTTAATACTGCTGTCTGGGATGTTACTAAGAATTTCTAGGCTGTCACCTAAATATGCTTGCCCGTATTGTTGTGTGTAATAAGGTGTAAAGTTGATAATTCTCGTTATTGGTTGTGAATGCAAGTAGAGTTTGAGAATAGAGTAATTTGAATGCGATCGCCTTTATGGTTCAGTTGCTTGTGTCACATCTAAGATTATTCCATCAGCAAACTGCTACAAGCAATTTTACCAAAAAACTCAGGGGGCGGGGGCAACTAAAAGTACAAACCGAACTTCTCTGCGTTCGCGGAGCGTGTCGTAGATAGACGCTCTTGCTAGCTTGCTTTCCCGGAGGGGTACATTCTACTCCGCTAACATCCCCAACTGGAGTGATTTTTCCCCTGCTCCCCTGCTCCCTTGCTCCCTGCTCCCCTGCTTTTTGATTAAGCGTTAGATTTCGGTAATTGAGCAAACTTTTCTGGATATATGTTGATTGCTAAATTTTGATCTTCACGATTAGCAAGCGATCGCTTGACTTCGCCCAAGTAAAGTGGTATTGAAAGACCTGGCTCTGGGTGAATAATGGTACGCGCCCTAACTGTTAGTTGATCATCTCCCTGTCTACCAGAACGACCGAAAGAATAGAGATTACTAGCAGCTTGAATGAGGGTAGCTTCTACCTCCTCTGGGGAAATCTGGGTTGATAGAGCGATTACTGCTTGATTTGAACCATTATCGTAGACTAGAGTGTATTTCACTGCACCTGGAATCACAGTACGGCTCAAAGGCACTATTGACAGCGAAAATAAACCACCAGTTAGCACCAACATAAAGCCAGTTATACCTACTAGTCGAAACCGGATACCCCATTTAAACAAAAAAGCCAGTATTGCCAATGCGGCAAATACGAGGGTAGCAATACCCGACCATTGAGTGTATTGAAGAAAGTCAGCTGTTGTAAGCATATAAATTGACTACTTGGGTGTTTTTCGGTTCATAATTAACACCCCCATTCTACCGATGAATGCACGGGGAAACTCATGGGGATGTTGCAAGGCAGATGTAGGGTGTGTGACGCTGCCAAAGTATTTAAACATAGTCATGAGACTTATAGCGTCACGCACCAACCATCAATTGTGACAACTCATAACAGCCTTAGCGGCTAGAATAATAGCAAAACTTATCACAATAATCTTTACTCAAGATAGTAATAATCAAAAATTTAGATTAATAATTTCTATAAAAATATAACCGAATTAATTAACAAAAAATAGCCATAAAAAATGGCATCTTTAAAAAGATGCCCGTTATGCAGGAAAAACCCAATAGGGTTGTCCCTACACCTTCCCAACAATCAGCAACAGTGACTAATTTACATTAGTCACACTCACAGTCACAAACGTGAATATAATCATATTATTAACTACAAACTCTAAATAGCCGCAGTGTAACCACGGAAACTTAATACCATTGATTAATTTATTTTGTAGTTATAACTACTATTAATACTCAGTTAATTTCAAAGATAATATAGGACTTATATTTCATTTTTGAACGGCAGGTAGGGGAAGCATATAGCAGTCTGGATTTTCCTCCTGGAATCTTGTCGTTGTCTGAGCAGTGAGAGTCCGGCATCTTCTATAGAGCTTTCGGTGCGTTACGGCTTATACCGTTTCTTGATAAAGATGCACTTTATTCTGTATTGTAGAGACGTTGCATGCAACGTCTCTACATCATTCATTTGGTGCAACTTCATAGAGAATTGGTATTACGCCTAACACACCCTACTTCTATGTGTCAGGACAAATTAGTATCAGCTAATCTTGATTGCTTCTCAATTTCTCATCATCTTGATGATAGTGATAAACAGTACCGCAAATAGCTGCCATCAATAACCATGAGATGGTATTTAATCTAAAATCAAAAAGAGTAACGTCAACAGTATTAAATAGCAACCATTCTACAAAAACTACAAGATAACTAAAAAAGATTAATCTATTGGCTAAACTCTGAAGATGAGAGGTTTTTAAAAGCTGGATACCTGTAAATAATATCCACCCTAGTAAGCCACAAAATAACAGAGTGCTAGGCAATCCAGTTTCCGCAGATAGCATTAAAAATAAGTTATGGGGATGACCTAAATCAACATTCATCTGAGCTTTATAAAGGGCTGTAAAATTACGTAATCCCCATCCTGTCCAGGGGTGCTGCTGAGTCAAAGACCAAGCAAATTCCCATTGAGTTTTTCGCATTAAAGCCAATGGTCGATTTGGATAAAGGCTATCATTAAGCCTAGCCCAAAAGAAAGAGGGAACAAAACGACGGAAGATTTCAGCAATGGGTTGAGGTGCAAAAGCTGCCAACAATACACTAGCAATAATTCCAGATACAGCCACCACCAACCAACGCCAACCTTGATAAACTGCAAAAGCTAAACAGGCAATAATTGTAATTCCCCAACCATTGCGAGAGTTAGTCAAAATCAAGGCAGCAAAGTTGGCAATTAAAATGATTGGCAGTAGGGAGTACAGGATAGAAAGTGGGGTTTGATTTTTTCTTCTGATACTCCATCCTTGCGCGAACAATAAACCTAACCCTAGGGTGAAGACAATTGCTAAATATGCTGCCAAAATATTAGCGTGCATGAAAATAGCGGACATTCGGCTGGGGGGAACGCCACCAGGTGCGATCGCTACATCAACTAAAATCCACAAAACCTGTAACTGTAATCCCCAGCCAAAAAACAACTGTCCAAAACCCATAATCAGGACTGGTATAGAACCAATCACAAAAATTTCGGCTATGCGTTTTAACTGACTAATGGTTTGGATGAGTCCGCTTAATCCTGAAAACAGCCATAAAAATGGCAATAAGTTGAATAAACCAACAAAAGCTGCCGTTTTATCCACAGCACAGCTAGCAGATATAAACAGTAATACACTGAATACAGCAAATCCACGGTTCATGGGAATGTGAATAACCGTGCGATATTGCCGTATCCAAGTGAGCAAGGCGGCTAAAGCTATAGCCACAAATCCCAAAAACGGAGTTAATGGGAAGATGAGTAACCCGACTTGCAGATAATTCCAAGGTAATTGCAAACGTGGGTTGGGATGATTAAAACCTGACTTCAAGCTAACTCCCAACATTCACTACGGGTAAGACGAATTTGTGCCAAAGCAAACACAGTGGGGATAATTCTGCCGTAGTTAGTAGTAATCATTCTCCAACCTAAGTCTGCAAAAAACCATGCCCACATCATAGGGCCAACAAAGGCGAAGATACTGCGAACGGCTGTATATCGAGCCGCACTCAAAGTCATACCTCGCCGTGCCATCTGCAAGGTTACATAGCTTTGAAACTGTGTGGTTGCGGCTTGAGAACCTACAACTACAGCATTTTTTGCTACTTGATATTTCGCAAAGTGAATAGCAAATTGACGGGCAATTTGTTGCAAAATCAATGGTTGCACGATGGATGTGACAGCTAAGGCACTACCACCTTTGAACAATAAACTCAAGGGATCATTTTGTAATAAAGGTGGTAAGGGTTCTTTAAAATCTGATTGCACCAGCTGATTTTGTAATTGTAGAGTCAACTTTTGTTGTTCATTTTCTGGTAATTTTTTCCAAACTTGTCCAAGAAGGTACAAAAATACTTCTGCTTCTAAATCAATGGTTGTTAAATCTTGAGAGTAGGGAATTTTTAAATACTTACAAACCTGAATCAATGCTTGACGGTAAGTTATTTGTTCTGTTTGTCCCCGTAACACCGTGATGCCATCAGCCGCTAAAAAACGAAAACGACTTTCTAAGGAGTCAAGCCAAGCTTGGTGGCTCTGACTTTGGACTTCGATGGGTTCAGGCGTGTGAACATAATCTAAAGGATTAAACTTACGGCTAAACAAAATTGCGGTTAAATCTTGCAATTCATCTTCATTGGCTAATTCTAATGCCGCCCTCAGCTCATCCAATTTCCCTGCCTCCTGTTCATAGAGCGTATCTGTACCCTATTGTACTATTAGCTTTTGGTAGTCATTAGACCTGTCCGAAAATTTACAAGCGAGTCTGTACAAAGCTTTGAGAGGATGTTTTAAAAGTGGGGGAGTATTGTAAGAAAGCTCACAAGGCGTATGCTGAAATTTGTAGAAACCAGCACCTTGTGAGTGAATGACTAAAGCATACCGTAGCAATTTGACATGGGAACAGTGGGAATTAATTGCAGACCTATTCCCAAAAGAAAAACCTGGTGGTCGTCCCCGAAAATTATCATTATTTACGCCCTGTGAATGCGATTCTCTATGTTCTGTGTCAAGGTTGTACATGGAGAGACTTGCCTGACGATTTCCCTGTATGGTCAAGGGTTTATGGTTACTTTTGGCGATGGAGTAAAGATGGTACTTGGTTGAAAGTTCATGACCAATTATACCAATGGGTCAGAGTAGATGCTGGACGCGAGCCTAGTCCATCCGAAGCGGCAGTCGATAGTCAATCAGTCGAAACGGCAACGATGATTTATATTGATGTCGGTTATGATGCCGGCAAAAAGATACATGGACGTAAACGACATCTGAGTGTGGATATGTTAGGGCTAGTTTTACGGGTTTTGGTGACTGCTGCCAATGTCCCAGAACGGGAAGGAGGGAAAAAAGTTCTTCACCAAGTTCATTTGATGGGGAATCAGGTCAAGCGACTAAATACAATTTGGATGGATGGAGGGTATCGAGGGGACAACTTTATCTGCTGGGTTATGGATACATTTCGGTGGATTGTTGAAATCGTACTCCGGCCTTTGGAGAAGAAAGGTTTTGTCCTCTTGCCAAAGCGTTGGGTCGTTGAGCGTACTTTTGGGTGGCTTAATTGGTGAGCTAGCGCGGTCTTGGGGGTTTCCCCCATGAGCGACTAGCTAACCCGAAGGGTGTCGGCGTTTAAGTAAGGATTATGAAAGACTGCCTCAAACTTCAGAAACTTTCATCTATATTGCCATGATTCGTATCATGGTCAGACGACTAGCATAATTTTTGACTTGTTTCGACTTTTAAAACATCCGTTGCTACTCACGCCCCAATTACAGAAGTTGCTTTCGGTCGGATATTTGAAGTGACAGTAACAGGCGAAATTGTCTGGGAATATGTCAATCCCGACTTTGCTGTGCGGAATATTTCTGGAGATAACTCAGCCGTAGCTCGTGGGGAACAAAATTCGGTCTTCCGTGCTTTTCGTTATGCACCTGAAGAAGTCTCTTGGCTTTAGTGTGATTTTGGATTAAGGATAAATTTAGATGTAACGATTGATTTGCTACAAATTAGGTAACTCCATCCAGAGAAAAAATCAGCTAGACAGTAGTGCATCTTCTGTCACCAAGCTCGATCTGCGGAAATAAGAAGCAGAATTGAGTCCCATTTTGTAGCAAGCTTCAGCACATTTCCGACAAATAGCGGCACAGAACATTATTGTGGCATCATTACTAATTTGTTCGCAAGCTGTGGCAGTGCGATCGCAAATTTGGGCGCATAAACTACAAGTGTTGCCCATAAACTCAGAACCGTCATTAATCATATTGACGCACATCATGCACATTTCCGCACAGTCTCGCATCATGGACATCATAACCATATCCATGTATCTACCACCCTGACTTTTGCAGTATTTAATAGTATCAATGCAAGTAGTTTGGCATTCAATGCAGATTTGTTTGCCAGCTTCCATTTCCATGAGTACAGATTCGGTTGTCATCATAGTAAACAGTCTCCTTGTTTTCGCCGTTGGTGTTGCGGCTGACTTAATTAGCAAGGTAAAACTATATTTTGTGAAAATCAATGGATTTTAGAGTTATTGCAATTTAAAGGCCGCTATATCTATATTCTTGACGTAAATTCAGTGGCTTTTGACCTTTGATATCAATCTAATTAGCTTAAATCCTTATTTATTGAGGGTTAAGGCACTTTCGTTAGCTATGGTGAATTACTTAATTAACCTCCACTATCCCTAAATATCCAAAATTAACCGTCAACTTGCTTGATTTATGCCCCTACTACGTCGGAAAACAGTTGAAGTAAAATACCACTTTTATGTTAATGCTTACAAACCTTCAAAAGCTTATCTAGCAAAGATTCTACCTATATCCATTATGCCAAGAACTTATTATTCCCAAAAATGCTATGAGTACATTTTCCTAAAAATGGCTAATATGAAAATTTCCTGACTTTATTAAGCCATAGTTAATTATGCACTGGTGACTTTGGGAATTTTGAGAAAATTCTGACTAAACCTAGCTCAATTAAGTGAATACGAAAATCAAAAACTCACTGATCAACATAAATGGTCTGTAGGTGATATTGTCTATTGGGATAATCAATCTACGTTGCATTATCGCCAAGCATTTAACCCCAATCAACGCCGTGTCATGAAACGTATCAGTTTAGCGGGTAGTCGTCCGTTTTGAGAATAGTTAGCAAAATTAATTAGTCATTCGGGATGGGAGAACCTCAGTTGTTTCAATCAACTGGGGTTCTCACTTTATGCGGTTTTTAGGTTTTTATTTTTGACGAGATTAGATGATATACTCTATAATCCACAGTAAGTGCATCGAAATAACGTAATTTAAATTAGTAAAAGGGAAAAATAGTAATGACATTAGCCCCAAACATCGAATTTCGCAGAGAAAAAATAAGAAGTCATCATTTTTCGAGTAAAATATCTCCAAGATTTATTGCTTTCTGCCAGCGTTTATGGTCGCATATTAAAGGATATACGACTGTTTTTGGTATTATGACTTTGACATTGGCTAGTTTGGGCTTTTTATATATTCATGCGTCTACTAAAAAGCTCACTCAATTCCAAGAACAAGAAACTGTTGTAGAACAAGAATGAGTGATAAAAATTTGCGGGTAATATCTTACCTAGCTCCCAATTGGTGGGGATTATATGAAGCGATCGCAGCTTATTTAGGTCGGGTATTACAAGTCGAAATTCAAATCCAGCCAGGCGAATGTGATCCTTTAGAAGACCCGCTATTATTTGAAGACAAATTAGACTTAGCTTTTATTTGTGGATTACCGCTAACTCGATATAGCCAAATATTTCCTCATCAATTGCAAACGTTAGTTGCCCCTGTGAAACAATCATCACGATATGGTAACTCTCCGATTTACTATGCAGATGTTATTGTTCATGCTCATAGTAATATTAAACAGTTTGCAGATTTATCAGGAAAAACATTTTGCTATAACGACCTGGGTTCTAATAGTGGTTACAATTTACTGTGCCATCACTTAATTCAGCAAAGATATTCTGAAAATTTCTTTGCTAAAACTATACAATCAGGCTCTCATCAATGTTCAATTCGCTGGGTAATTGAGGGATTGGCAGATTGTGCAGCGATTGATAGTGTGGTACTAGAACAAGAATTACAGGATTTTCCTGAATTATCACAGCATTTGCGTGTGGTGGAAGTGCTTGGCCCTTCTCCAATGCCGCCTTTGGTAGTAGCACAACGTCTGGGTGTATCCTTGATTGAGCAAATGCGGTTAGCACTGCTGCAACCAGATGCAGAGTTGCAAAACGTAATGGCAGAGTTTGGCGTTAGGCGTTTTGCCCCAGTGGAATTAAAAGATTATCAGATATTACACCAGATTTATAGTGACCGTGCT
Organism: Trichormus sp.; assembly: GCA_050633005.1. Lineage (GTDB taxonomy): Bacteria > Cyanobacteriota > Cyanobacteriia > Cyanobacteriales > Nostocaceae > Trichormus. The sequence goes on from JBODRP010000165.1 coordinate 9,112, forward strand.
GTTGTTGGTTTGTCTACATAAGTAGAGACGTTATATGTAACGTCTCTACAAGGTTTTGGGTTCTAAGCCATCTCTCATTTACTGTGAGATGTCAAATCAAGCGGTAATACCATAAACCCAACTCTGCTTTTGAGCCGATAAGGCCGCATCTTGATAAACTTGCCTAAATAATACTCGCTGTGCGTGACTGCCACCAATTTCATGCAGGCGCGACAAAACAGGCTGGAGTTCGGTAACTGTGGTGCGAAAATCTCCTTGGGCGTGAGCTACCATACCTTTAGCTGCGGGAATTGCAACTTCCAACCAACCCCGGCGCAGAAAAGGATTCATACTCAAAGTGTGATACTGCATACTCACAAGCATTTGCTTCACCCAATCATGATGTCCAGCTTTGGCAAGGGCATAGACATAATGCAAATCTTGAAATGGTAAAGCGTGTTCATCAATGCGGCTGTAAAGATAGGGGCTGATACCTTGCCAACGATCGCCCACATTTACACCGTGCAATTCTAAACGCAATAATAATGAAATTGCTCCTACTTGGTCTTTAGGAGATTGTTTGTTAGCACGCCCCCAAATGTGCGTATCATAGAGTCTCAGAACTTTTTGATAGTTTTCTAATTGCAAATAATACAATGCGATGTGCCACCAGTTGTGAGTGTAGAGCATGGAGTTGCAATTTTCCCAGGTATCTGCAAAATTCTCCATCCAAGCTATCCCTTCATAGACTCTTCCTTGAGTTTCCATGACATGAGCGATCGCATGATGCGCCCAAGGATCATATCTATTTATGGCGATCGCTTGATACGCCATGTTCTCTGCGGTTTCAAGTTGGTCACATTGTTCTAATCCAAACGCCACCATACCGTATAAATAATGATTTTCAGGATTGCTAGGTAAGACTTTCTGGGAAATTTGCCATAATTTATCTTTGTTACCAGTGTAAAAATAGTGATACTGTCCTTGCTGTACGGAAATCAAATCACAAGGAAATTGATCGGTAATTTCTTCATGTAAGGCGATCGCTACATCAATCTCTTGATTTGCCCAAGCTGAAATTGCTTGCACATATAACTTTTCTCTGTCGGTAATCTTAGTGCAATACTGTTGTGCTGTGTGCAGATATGGTAGAGCTTGCTGCCAAGCTTTGCGGTTTTCTTGGGTGAGATAATAAGCCGCCGCATAAGCATAAGCTAATGCACAAGTTGGATCTGCCGTAATTGCTTGTAGAATCGATGTTTCTGCATCTCTACCATAAGCCAACATTTGATCGCTAAAACGGTTAATGGCTGCGATCGCTTGGCCTGAATCTGTTGTAACTAGTAATCCCTGTGCATCTTTAAGCATAATTAATTCCTTGCACCACAATCTCTGAGAGGTAGTGATCACATCTCTCAGTGTTTAAAGTACTGTAAACCTGTCGGAATAATGTATTTATGATCATGAGTATGTCATACTCAGAACCAAACCGCAAGCAAAAATACTGTAAGCCGATAGACTAACTGTATTTATTTTTTTAAAAGTATTGCTTTACCGACTCATCTATGGGATAGTCTAAAAGTGAATTAAATAGTACGGTAAATCGATAGATTAATCGTAATTAAAGCAGGAAATATTGCTCTGACACAGATATCATGCAGCTACTTTGGTTTATTCCGACTCATGGTGAAGGACGTTATCTAGGTACTGTCATAGGGGGGCGGGTAGTCAACTTTGATTACTGGCGGCAGATTGCTCAAGCTGTGGATCACTTAGGTTTTGCTGGGGCATTACTACCTACAGGACGTTCTTGTGAAGATGCTTGGATTTTGGCATCAACGTTGGTGACACACACCAAACAGATGAAATTTTTAGTAGCCATACGTCCAGGTTTGATGTCACCAGGGGTAGCAGCAAGGATGGCTGCAACATTTGATCGCATTTCTGATGGCAGGTTGTTAATTAATGTCGTTACAGGGGGCGATCCAGTAGAATTGGCGGGAGATGGATTGCATCTTTCCCATGACGATCGCTACAAATTAACAGATGAATTTTTAGCAGTGTGGCGAGAAATTGCGGCTGGAGAAGTTGCCAATTTCCAGGGAGATTATCTCAATATTAGCGATCGCCGGCAGTCCCTCTCACCCTTCCAGAACCTACGCCATTCTAGAACAGAGTGCCAAAAACCTGTCACAGCAAGACTTAAATTATGTCAAGGAAAGTAAACAAGGCTAAAATCCTTTTTCCTCCTGCTCCCTGCCTTATCCCAACGATCATTTTTAACGCCAATCTACTTACTCCTTTTTCATGAGCAGATGGAAATTCCCAGCCATCTGCTTTTTTCTGATGCACATAGAGCGATCGCAATCAATCAGAAGTGAAAAATCTTGAAATCTACACATTCTCGACTGGGATTTTGGTGTTTCCTATTGCTATTCCATCTCGATCTCTGTAAAATCTATGACTAAATCAATAAATACTAAATATTGATTGAATAACCGTACTTTATCCAAGGGGTCTAAAGTCAGTATGTGGACGGATATCTGGAATCGATGGCAACGCACTTCGTTGAAAAGCTTTGTTTCTCTGTTTTTGGTGGGAGTGATTTTAAGTGTGGCGATCGCCGCCTGTGGTGGTAACGGCGAGAATGCTGGATCTAGCAACAACCCACCCGCCACTCCAGTTGCAGCCAACAAGCAAGATGTAGAACTGACTTTAGTCTCCTTTGCCGTGACAAAAGCAGCTCATGACGCAATCATTCCCAAATTTACTCAAAAG
>JBODRP010000166.1:0-11810 GCA_050633005.1 Trichormus sp.
TTGCGTTGCTGCCCATTCAACAGGCAAAGCTTCCCTGGTTCTGACAGTTAAAGCCTCAGTAAAAGCAGCGATCGCTTTTTCGATGTTATCTGCCCTGTCTCCTTTGATTCTCTCTTTGTAGGCATTAGCGAGATTATTTTGCGTTGCTGCCCATTCAACAGGCAAAGCTTCCCTGGTTCTGACAGTTAAAGCCACTTCAGAAGAACTGAGAGAAAGGTAAAAGTTATGTGGGAAGATCCAATTATTGAAGAAGTTTATCAAGCTAGACAAGCTCATTCAAATCAATTTAATAATGACTTACAAGCAATTTATCAAGATTTAAAAGCACAAGAAAGAAAGAGCAAGAAAAAATTTGTTTCTTATCTTCCAAAGTTATTAAAAGATGTTTCTTTGTTGCATAAAACTTAACAGACATAGAAGTGAAAATCAATGTTTTGACAATTGAGCAAACAGCAATATCTTTAGTAGTAGTAGATTCTAATTTCTGTTTTAAAGTTAAATTTCTACCACGCATATAGATAATGCAGGTGTTAGTATCGAGCAAGAATTTCACAGGATTGGTTCTCGTTCTGCTTGTTGTCCTTGGGGATGGCGGAAAAATGACTCATCTTGGATACATCCGTAGAAATGAGGCTGGGGATATTCTGGAATTTTGCTTGTTTGCACAGGTTGAGTGTTGTTATTGTGAGTAGTCAGGCTTTGTGCTAAAAGTTGAATAATATAAAGTTTATCGTCTGGTGAAAGCTGAAGGAGTTGTTGTTCGAGTTCTGGGACAACCATGATCGCGCTGAGGTAGAGGATAATTTGATTTTACTTTCATAGCCAAGAACAAGACAAAAGAAAGAAAAGGCGATCGCATTTATAGATTTAGCGTCAATGTGTCAGTGACCTTTGTCACACTGAGTTTGAGTAATTTTATTCAAAGCCGATGACGGGATTTGAACCCGTGGCCTGCTGATTACGAATCAGCTGCTCTACCACTGAGCCACATCGGCATACACGATTGAAGATTATAGCATGATTTACCTATGGTAGAACCAAATCCTAAAAACCGCTTGAACTCAGAACAATATGCCCGCCTCAAAGGGGAAATCGTCGCTCCTTATCGTGGCTTGCGACAATTTATTTATTTTGGTGTTGGTGCTTCTGGTTTTAGTGGTGCATTTGTTTTCTTTTTTCAACTACTTGCTGGTAGGGATATTGAAACTGCTTTACCTAACTTTGCTCTCCAAGTAGGAATAGTAGCACTGATGATTTTTCTCTGGCGTTGGGAGCAACGTCGGCAACGTCGATAAATTGCGTAAAGCTGAGGCTGATTCAGAAAAAAATTAATTTGAACCCCAAGGGGAGCAAAGCTAAACCCACAGGGCGCAGAGAATTAGGTAATATTGCTTATAACTCCTAGAAGATCAATAGGATACTTATTTAGTTATTTCTTCAGGATTTATTTTGTAATGGTTGATAATTTGATACATTTTGAAATATAAAGACAGAAAAAATAAAAAAAATATTAGGAAATCAAGAAAAATAAAAATTTCTGGCAGAATTATATTTGTTGAAACGGGGTCAGCGAATATAAAGACCCTGAATATAAACCCATAATATAAACTGGGGTCAAACCATTTAAAGACCCCAATCTTTAAAAAAACAACGTTGCCAGTGCCATATCAGCTTTTGCTGATGATGACACTGGCAATTTTTAAATCAACTCTTATCTGAATAAGCTAGAAGACTCCCGCTATAGTGCGCCAGCATTTAGCGGGAGAGATGTCAAGGAACTCTAACTACGTAGGATGAAGGCAGTGGTTGGGCGCGTCCAGCATTAACTAAAGCTTGATACACAAAGGCAGCAATTTCTGCCCTAGTGGCTTCCCGATTGGGATTAAGTTGGTTAACGTTGGGATAGTTAATTACTAATTGTCTGGCGGTTGCAGCCGCAACTGGGCTACGTGCATAATTGGGGATCTGAGCAGCATCAGTATAAATAGAAGTGATATTCTGATTATCCGTTGTTAAGCCTAGTCCATTAGCTAGGGCTACTAAAGCTTGGACTCTAGGAATTTGTTGCTGTGGTTTAAAAGTACCATCAGGATAACCAGCTACAAATTGACTCTGGTATGCCGCTTGAATAGCAGCGTAAGCCCAGAAATTACTGCTGACATCTCTAAACTGAATAGCAGGCCGTTTAACTGGTGGGGTTAAAGCTTTGGTGATGATGGTAGCGAATTGGGCGCGGGTTACAGGCTCATTGGGTTTAAATGTTCCATCAGGAAAGCCCGCAATAATATTTTGTGCAGCTAAGGCTTCTATATAACCTTTAGCCCAATAATTTGCAGCTACATCTTTAAATGCTGTCCCAGAAACGGGTTGTTCGACAGTAGCAGCCACAAAATCTACCTGACCAAAAATCTTTTTCTGGTCGATATCATTACCCACAGCCAAAATCCGATTTGTTCTAGTGGCGTTATTGACATCATAACGAGTGTTATTACGAATCAAATTACCACCAGGATTTTCGCTACTACCTAAATCGGGTTGGGCAGAAATCGTTGCCACAACTCCGTCCCGCTTATTGTTTTGAATGACATTCTTACGCAGGATGGGCTTGGCTGACTCTGAGATAAACAAACCGTCTTGATTTTCCACAATTTGGTTTTCTACTACCAAAGGTGTAGAAGTACCCCCAATAGCTATACCAAAACCAGTGTCCTGAAATAAGTTATTGCGAATTTCACCTTGAGCAGCTCTGGCTACAGAAACTCCATTACCTGTGTTCTGTAAAAAGATATTACCTTCAATTTTGGGGTTGCCTGTACCTGTGACGAAAACGCCATCTCTAACGCTTTTAGTAAAGGTGTTGTTTTTGATAGTGGGATTAGTTGATTCTACCCAGACAGCCGTACCCCGTTGATTGGGATTAGTGACAGTTAAACCGGCTATTGTGGTATTTTCGCTAGCTAAAATTGTTACGTCTTGTCTAGCAAAGGTGCGACTGGTATAGAAGCCGCCACCTGTAATTAATATTCCTTGCCCTCTAGTAGATTCATCACCGCGCAGTATTACCCCTGGTTTAACTATCAGTGGAAATTTTTCTCCAGTTTCACTGTTATAGTTTCCCGGTGCAAGTTGAATAATAGTACCTGCTTGCGCCTGATTCAGAGCGTAAGTAATGGTTTTGTAAGGGGTGGCGGTTGTATTACCCGCACCGGCTGCATCTGTTCCCGTGGCGGGGTTGACATAAATTACAGGCGCAATTGTGGGAACTTGGGCTGTGAGATAAGGGTTGACTAGTTGTTGGTTAGCACTAACTTGGCTAGAAATAAGGGTGACTCCGTTAGTAGCTACTAACAAAGCGATGATTCCTGTGGAGAGGGTTTTTAGTGAATGTATATTTAAGCCCTGATGTTTCATTTTTAGCTATGTGGAATGCTGAATGTGGGTTATTTGAATAGATGTTATGTAGCCGATATCTAGCTACAAAGCTTATGCAAAACTATAGCGGATGACTCAGGAATCAGCACCTAAGTTTCGCAAGAAAATACATAAATTATTGGGATTGAGGGTCAAAATCGGGTAAGAGATGGGTTGCTATCCTCAACTTGCAGTGATACCAATTATAAAAAGGGGATCTAAATAAATAGATCCCCTTTTCACAGCCTGCTATTGTTTCTGAAACTAGTTGGTATTTTTTTGTTAATAAGCTAATGTTTCTAAAGTTTCCCTTAAATATCGCTGCACCTGCTGTTCTAGGCGCAGTTCTTGTAGTTGAGTGTAGCTTTCTAGTTGCCAGCGTTGAAAACCAGAACTAGCTGCGATCGCTGATTGGAGATTTTGCCAAATTTCTGAATTACGAGCAAATTGAACTTTAGCCATATTCCCTTATTCCTCAGTTTTAACTTTAACAGTCAACTGGGGCAAGATTTTATTAACCCGCACCCCTAAAATCGTGAAATCCTGGTTAATCTTCTCTAAAGGTAACGGTTCTATAGCAGCAAATTCTGTGTCATTTGTGACTAAAACTCGTGCTACACTCACTGGAATCAGTAGAAATAAATTACTTGCCAAAAAGGTTAAGCCAGCCAACAATAATGCCACACTCCGCCATTGTGGTAAAAAACTAGCTATATTCACCATCAGGGGAGTTGCTTGGTAGAGTTGCCATAGCATAAAAATTGATATTGTTGCTGTCAGTAGTGCCAGCACCCGATTTAACTTTGTATTAATTAAACAGAGAATTTTTCTTTGCTGCTCAGTCAAATTTTCTGGTTTGAGAGCTACTCCCAAAATGGCAAATATATAGAAGGGGCGGCGTAACTGCATCCACAAAAGGGGCATAACACCAACTCCTGCGACTAGCAACAGCTCCACCCACACTGGTAATACTGGCTGACCTACTGACAAAAACAATAAGCACAGCAGTAAAAACACAGGTAGTGTGGCCAAGCCAGCAACATGAATCCACAAAATAGGTTCAGAACGAAATGAGCGCATAATTAAAGTCCTGAGTTGGCAGTTTTGAGTTCTGAGTGTTGATGTTCTAGTTGAGAGTTATCAGTTGAGAGAAATTCTGCAACTGTCTACTCCTAACTGTGATTCAACACTCAGAACTTGTGACTCACCACTATCTTGTTAACGCTAAGGAACGACGTTTAGTTACCATCTGGTACGCGTCGATGATGTCACCTTCAGCCCAATCATGGAACTTGTCAATGCCTACACCACATTCATAGCCAGCATTAACTTCCCGTGCATCTTCTTTCATCCGCTTGAGGGAGTCTAGGACACCTTCATAGACTACTTTACTGCCGCGACGTATCCGTACTTTACAGTTGCGGACGAGTTTACCAGATTGGACGTAACAACCAGCAACAGCACCGCGACCGACTGGGAAGACAGCCCGGACTTCGGTTTGGCCTAGGGGTTCTTCTACCAATTCTGGTTCTAACAGACCTTCTAAAGCACCTTGGATATCTTCCAAGAGTTTGTAGATGATGTTGTATTCCCGCACATCTACACCGGCTTCATCGGCGGCTTGTCTTGCACCACTGGCGTAGGTGGTGTTGAAGCCAATAATAACTGCGCCACTGGCTGCGGCGAGGTCAATATCTGTTTGGGTGATTTCCCCGGCTGTAGATAACAGCATCCGAATTTGGACTTCGTTTTGGGGAATTTGTTTGAGTGATCCCACAATGGCTTCTACAGAACCCTGTACGTCGGCTTTCAAGATTAGGTTCAGTTCTTTCAACTCGCCTTCTTGAGCTTGAGCCGATAGGGTAGTGAGGGTGACACGTCCTTGTAACAGACGCGATAGGCGTTGTTTGTCGGCACGGTCTGAGGCGATCGCTCTGGCTTCTTTCTCGTTTGAGAATACCTCAAATTCATCACCGGCGGCGGGAACATCGCTTAAACCTAGTACCTCAACGGCAAAGGAAGGAGAAGCGATATCTACCCGTTTACCGCGATCGTCAACCATAGCCCGGACTTTACCGAAGGCTGAACCAGCGACGAGCATATCTCCTACGTGGAGAGTTCCGTTTTGAATCAGTAGGGTAGCCACTGCACCTTTAGCTTTATCTAAATGCGCTTCAATGACAGTTCCCCTTGCTAAACGGTCTGGGTTGGCAGATAGTTCTCCGACTTCTGCGACTAAGAGAATCATTTCTAGGAGTGTATCCAGGTTTTCTCCCTTGATGGCACTCACTGGCACCATGATTGTCTCACCGCCCCATTCTTCCGGTGTCAGACCATATTGGGTCAGTTCTTGCTTAACGCGATCGGGTTGCGCCCCTTCTTTATCGATTTTGTTGATGGCTACAACAATGGGTACTTCTGCTGCTTGAGCATGGCTAATCGCTTCTACTGTTTGCGGCCGTACACCATCATCAGCAGCTACTACTAAAACTGCTATATCTGTTACCCTAGCTCCCCTGGCTCGCATAGCCGTAAAGGCTTCGTGGCCGGGTGTATCTAAGAAGACTATCTGGTGTGGCTGACCTTCATGTTCAATGTCTACGTGGTATGCACCGATATGTTGGGTAATCCCACCTGCTTCCCCTGCTGCTACCTTAGTTTTGCGAATTGAGTCAAGTAAGGTAGTTTTACCGTGGTCTACGTGACCCATAATTGTCACTACGGGTGGACGACGATGGAGATGTTCCAAATCGCCGATATCAATCATTTCTGTGACTTTACGGGCTTCCGCTTCTGGTTCGGCAGTTTCGATTTCTACTTCTAGTTCTTTACCAACTAAAGTAATGGTCGGGATATCGAGATTTTGGGTGATACTTACCGCCATGCCTTTCATGAACAGGATTTTGACAATCTCTGTGTCGGCTACCACTAAAGCCTCAGCAAGTTCTTGCACCGTCATCGGGCCTGTCACAACCACTTTGGCAGGACGCTCCCGTTTGACCTCAACTTCTTGCTGACGACGATTTTGGTCACGAGATCCGAACTTTTTACTTCTGGTATTGGGGCTACTAACTACAGCTGCGCTAGAAGGCTGTGCAGGTCGGGCTGCTTTGGGTTTGGGAGGACGAGCAATGGAAAGGCTCACCTGAACGGTGGCTGGTATTTCTAATCCTTCTTCATCGAGTAAATCATCTTCATCCAGTAAATCATCTTCAAGGATAGGCTTAACACGCTTACCTTTGATTCCTGCTTTACCGGGTTTTTCTTTAATTTCGTCAATGATTTCTTCTTCTTGCCACTTTTTGCCACCTTTATTTAGACGGGGTGGTGTGGGGCGTTTTAAATCCAGCAGTTCCGGTGTAACTCTATCATTAGGAGCTTCAGCGCGGCTGGATACTCCTGCCATTTGTTTTGGCGGAGTTGCCACTGGCATTGCGGCCACTGCTTCTGATGGACGTGCTGGTCTACTAGGACGCTGGCCTTCCCCGCCTGGACTCGTTGGTCGAGGAGCGCGATGTTCTGGTTTGCCTGCTGATGGGCTGGAACGGGGCTGTTTTTGTACTGGAGTTGGAGATGTTTCTGCTTGTGTAGGTTTAGAAACTTTTGGTCTGGGTTGATCCCGCTCCTCCTCCCCACGCCTTGGGCGTTCACGCTTGAGGATTGGTTTTTCTGAAGTAGTGAGTTGAGCCACGTCCAATTTTTCTGCTACAGGTCGAGCAGGTGGAGCTACCAGTTGTGGTTTTTGGGGTTTTTCTGGTTTGGCTCTGGATGGTATTACCTTATCTGGTTTCTCAGCTGCAATTTTTTCAGGAGCCGATGTTTTAGCGACTGGCTCTGTGGCTGGGGCAGCTGGTGCTTCAGAAGTTTCCGATTGATTGCGAGGGACAGGTCGAGTAGGAGCCGTCGGCTTCATGGGTGAGACTGGTGTAGCAAAGGGCTTTGGTGGTGCTGGAGAATTCACGTCAGATGAAGCAATTTGATGATTGTTAGCCACTGAGGCTTCGGGGGCATGAGAAGTAGGATTTTTCAATATTTTGGGTTTGCGAATTTCCAAAATTTGTTGTTTGTGAGGTTGGGCAGGCTGGTTGCGCGACCCTGTGGGTGATGAATTGGGTTTATGAGATGATGTATGGAATTCTTTTTTGGGCGTTCCGTTTGTAGCTGGTAATTTTTCAGCTGCCGCCCTGATATTTTCTGCCTCTGTTTCTGAAATTGTACTGCTATGGCTTTTGACCGCGATATTGAGCTGGTCGCAAATTGCTAATAGCTCTTTGTTATCCAAATTCAATTCCTTTGATAATTCGTAGATTCTAACTTTGCCGTTGTTCATCCACTCTTCCCCTTTAATTTACAGTTTTTTTGCGGATGGTTGCCTGCGAGTGTGACATCTCCATCCTTCGATTACTGTTTTTAGGTTGCCCTTGGTGTGTTTGCCGGTGCCTCCAATCAGGAAAGAGAGATGTGTCGGTTTAATTTTGGCATCGCCACCCTTGAGGGTGGTTATCCCACAACCATAAATTTTTTCTAAAGAAAAGGTTTTTATGGTTGCTGGTGATGCCGAACTGCGCCTGAACTCTACCAGGTTGCCATTCGGTAGTTTTTTGGTTTGTTGATTCTGAGTCTTCCACAACACAATTAAATAAAATTTGTTGGGAGTACTGCTTTGCTCTTCTTTATTTTGGGAGAGCTGTTTGCTAACTACACCCATTTACTATTTTGGCACTAAGCCCAACAATTGGAGAGGGTGTATAATACCCCGAATAATTGGGCTTTTGGCTAAATTCCCCTAGGAATGACAGACAACAAGACAATTCAGACCTAAATTTCTTTTTGGGGATTGTTTGGGGCTAGATGTTGCCACAATGTTTGGTACAGTGTTTCTGGTACTGATGCACGTAGCGATCGCCCTAGTTTATTTTTTTTTTGCGCTGCTTGCAAGCAGCTTGGTTGTGGGCAAATATAGGCTGAACGCCCCATGCCCTGATTTAATTGTACCTTTCCCGAAGGAAAGACACGGACAATCCTCCAAAACTCCTCTTTTAAGCCTACTTTGCGACAACTAACACAACGCCGATAATTTGGTTTCATCGGGATTCTGAGAATTTAACAGAAATTTTGTTGGTAATCACTAAAGTTTGTCTAACCAAACTCCCTTCATACAAAGTTGCCTAATTTTTAAGTAATCATGAAGACTGGTACTGAAATTAATCCTACCAGAACTTTTATTGAAGCTGTTGAATTACTCTTCGTCATTGGTGTCAAATGGTTCGTCCTCTAAATCTTCTGCCATTGTTTCTATTTGATTTTCTTCATCGTCTTGTTCCTCGAACTCTGTGTCATCTTCCTCTGGTGTATATTGGGCGCGAGCCGCAGCAAATTTGGCATCTTCTGCGGCATGATCATATTTAGCTTTATCTTTAATATCGATTTTCCAGCCAGTTAACCGCGCTGCTAAACGTACATTCTGCCCTTCTTTACCTATGGCTAAACTTAGTTGATCTTCGGCTACTAAAACGTGAGTCTGCCGAGTTTCAGTATCCATTAAGCGTACTTCGTCTACCCGTGCTGGACTCAAAGCATTGGCGATGTATGTGGCTGGGTCTGGAGACCAACGAATTACGTCTATTTTTTCGCCGCGTAATTCATTCACTACTACCTGGATACGTGATCCCCTAGCACCAATACAAGCCCCAACTGGGTCTACGTCTCGATCTAAGGTATCTACAGCTATTTTCGTTCTGGGTCCGACATATCGAGAGGGTGGATTGGCTTCTCTGGCTACAGCTACAATCCTCACTACTTCATCTTCAATTTCTGGCACTTCGTTGGCAAATAAATAAACTACCAACCCAGCATCGGCACGAGATACCAGTAGTTGCGGTCCCCGTTGCTGACCTTGTGAGACTTTTTTGAGATACACCTTAAATGTAGCATTGGCACGATAGTTATCGTTGGGTAATTGCTCCCGCTTGGGTAGTTCGGCTTCTACCTCTGGTTGCCCAAAGGTGCTGCTGACTGCCAAAATTACTGATTGACGCTCAAACCGCAGAACTCTGGCTTGGAGTACGGTGCTTTCTAAGTCTTGAAATTCTTCTTGCACCATTTGCCGTTGTTGATCTCGGAGTTTTTGCGCTAGCACTTGCTTAGTTTGCATTGCTGCCATGCGCCCAAATTCTCCTTGATCTGGGGTGACATCTAAAACTACAGAGTCTCCCAATTGTGCTTCAGGTGCTACTTGTTGCACTTCATCTAAGGATATTTGATGATCAGAATTATTGACTGCTTCTACAATAGTTTTTGTAGAAAGTACGCGAAACCCTTCTCCATCAATATCTAATTCAACTTCAAAATTATCAAAGTAATCTTCTTCAAATTGTTTACGTTCTAGGTTTTGCGCGCGGCGGTAACGTTCATAACCTTTAAGCAGGGCTTCTCTAATCGCTGATTGCACTGCCAAACGGGGCAAATTACGCTCACGACTAATACTTTCTATTAAATCTTTTAATCCTGGTAAACTAACCATTGACATAAGCAATCTCCTTTAAAAATTGGGGATTGGGCATTGGACATGGGAAAAAATAAAAATTGAGCATTAAAGAAATGGGATTAGAGCAAATTGTTACTCTAGTCCCTAATCCCTAGTCCCTAGTCCTCAGTCCCTAGTTCCCTGTCCCCACTCCCTCACTACTCAGTTATCGTGGCTCATCTAATTGCACCCTAGTAATGAGGGAGCGAGGTATTTGAATAACACGACCTTTTTGATTTAAGTAAACTTTTGTTTCATCGCGGCGGATCAGTTGACCATTCCATTCTTGTTGCCCTTCATAGGATGGAGAAGTGAAGACAATTACAGGGAATCCTTTGAAGGAAATAAATTCCCTGTCTGTAACTAACTCCTGTGAAACTCCAGGACTAGAAACTTCCAAAACATAGGCATCTGGAATTATCTCAGTTGCATCCAAAGCAGTTTCTAGCGCACGGCTCATTTTTTCACAATCATCTAAGCCAGTATCTTGCAGGGGATTACGGATATCTACCCGCAAGACTGGTGGACTTTGGTTAGTGTGAAAGACTATGCCAACAATTTCCAGCCCCAGTTGTTCTGCTACTGGTACTGCTAACTCTGTAATCTGTGGAACTAGAGGATGAGCCATGTCCGAAACCAATAAAAAAAGTGGGCATTAACCCACTTCCTGCGATAAGGATATCTTCCAAGAAGTCTTGTGACGAACCATGATTGGTTCGCCTCTCATTTGAGTGTAGCGCATTTCTGGGATAGTCAATAGTGATTGGGCATGGGGCATGGGGCATGGGGCATTGGGCATGGGGCATTGGGCATTGGGCATTGGGGTGAATATTTCTCCCTTGTCTCCCTTATCTCCCTTGTCTCCCTTGTCTCCCTTGTCTCCCTCTGCTCCTTGCTTCCAGTATTTAATACCTAATCTCTGGCAGAGTGGTTTGCTTGACGACTGGCTGAATGGGTGGTTGAGTTTTGAGCTTTTGGGTTTGTTCTAGGATTTGGTCGATATCTTCTTGGGATAAACGCTGGACATAGTTGAGTTTGACTTCTTCTAGGAAATCGACAAGTAAGCTTTGGATTTGAGTAATGACTTGCTGTTTCTGGATTTCAGTCCCTAGGGCTTGGCTGAAGCGTTCTATAAGTTGATTGGTGAGTTTCGCGCCTACAGGATCTTCTACCGCGCCGACTAATGCTTTATAGAGATTGGTTGTGAGTTGAGTGGCTAGTTGTTCGCTCAATTGGGTTTGGATCTTGGTGACTCCAGGGAGAAGTTGCAGGTTACGGGAAAGGGGGATTTGATGAATTACTGTGTCGATGTTGTGGACTAAAATGGCTGTGAGTTCTGGTTGAATTTTTGGTAATACTTGATAGACAATGGTTTGTACTAAAAGACCTGCGATCGCTTCAATTTCATTGATATCATTTATATCTATATAAGGGCGTAAGTTATCTTTCTGTAATAGCCAACGGACAATCTCACCCTGTTTAATAGAAAGCTGCATCTGGTTGATGACTCGAATCACTACAACTTCTGTGATATCTTCGGCAAAGTTAGCGACTACTGTTTGGTGTAATTGTCGATTGAATGGTTGAAGATTTACTAATTTTGCTTGATCTAAACGTATGGTTACGGGAATAATTCGCAACCATCGCCAGAAGGGGATCAAGAGAAAAATATCATACCATCGCCACAAAATAGCATTGAACCAACTAAAAACAGGATGGCGACGCTTAATATAAAATACACGCATCACCAATTCTAAGCCAAATAAAATCACGAAAGGTAAATCAATTAGCCAAAATAAATCCCCACAGTCACCACTTTCACCAAGTTGGCGATAGTAGTTAGTAGCAATTAAAGGGCGAATTTGCTGATTAA
>JBODRP010000167.1:0-11737 GCA_050633005.1 Trichormus sp.
CAATTAAAAGATGCGATCGCCCAAGCTGGCAAGGGGGAATTTATCCGCTATGAAGTGGAGGTATTAGGAATTGACAATCAACATATTACCATTGATTTTTCCCTCAAACCCTTGCTAGATCAGTCGGGACAAGTGATTTTCTTACTGCCAGAAGGACGAGACATTAGCGATCGCATACGTGCTGAAATTGAAAGCAGACATTTAGAAGCACAACTGCGGGAGAGTGAAGAACGCTGGCAATTAACCCTACGGGGTAGCAACGATGGTGTTTGGGACTGGAATGTCCTTACCAATGAAGTTTTTTTCTCAGCTAGATGGAAAGAAATGCTGGGATATGTAGATGACGAAATTGACAACCATCTAGATGAATGGGCAAAACGGGTACACCCCGAAGACATTGATTGGGTAATGCAAGCAATTCAAGACCACTTTGATCACAAAACCCCGTTTTACAGCACTGAACATCGGGTAAAATGCAAAGACGGTACGTATAAATGGATTTTAGATCGGGGTCAAGCACTGTGGAATGAAACTGGACAAGTGGTGCGGATGGCAGGAACGCACACAGATATTACTGAGCGTAAACAATTAGAAGCCATACTGCAACAGACCAATCAGGAATTAGAGCAGAGAGTAGCAAAACGAACTGCCGAATTACAACAAGCTAACGCCGCCTTAGCCGAAAGAGAAGCAATGCTGCGGAGTTACTATGATTATGCACCGATGCTCATGGGAGTGGTAGAGATCACTGACAATGATATTCTGCACATTTATGATAACCCTGCTACCTGTCGTTTTTTTGGTCATGAACCAGATAGTACAACAGGGAAACTAGCTAGTGAGTTAGGCGCGCCACCAACTCTAATTCAAGTATGGCTCACCCAATACCGTGAATCTCAGTTACGCAGTCAACCAGTAAAATTTGAGTATGTTCACAACGATGATCACAGAGATCCTGTTTACTTATCAGTGACAGTTGCTCCGATTAATTCCTCGGAATTTGGTTATACCCGATTTTGTTATGTTGCGGAGGAAATTACAAACCAAAAACTAGCAGAAGCGACTCTGCGAGAAAATCAGGTGAAAATTCGCCGTCAACTCTACGAAATTGAGTCAATTTACCAAACTGCACCTATTGGCTTGGGTGCGTTAGATACAGACTTGCGCTTTGTGCGGATTAATCAACGGTTAGCAGAAATTAATGGCCTTTCCATAGAAGCACATTTAGGTCATACCGTGCGAGAGGTTGTGCCAGACTTAGCCAACGAAGTCGAACCCATATTCCGTAACATCATCCAAACAGGCGAACCCGTCCTTGATATAGAATTGAGTGGTGAAACTGCTGCTCAACCTGGTGTACAACGCACATGGCGAGAGAGTTGGTATCCCTTAAGAGATGATGATGGACAGGTGATTGGTATTAATATTGTCTGTGAAGAAATTAGCGATCGCAAACAGCTAGAAATTGAACGCGAACAATTATTACAAAAAGAACAAGCCGCACGCAAACAAGCGGAAGACTCCAACCGCATTAAAGATGAATTTCTGGCTGTATTATCCCACGAACTGCGAACTCCCCTGAACCCCATCCTCGGTTGGACTAAACTACTCAAAACTGGCAGATTAAAAGCAGATAAAACGGCGGAAGCTTTAGAAGCTATTGAGCGCAATGCCGAATTACAAGCACGACTAATTGAAGACTTACTAGATATATCTCGAATTATCCGGGGTAAAATCACCCTAAATACTTCTACAGTTAACGTTATTTCTATCACCCAAGCCGCTATAGACACAGTACGTTTAGCATTAGAAAATAAAAAAATTCAGTTGCGAACCATTATTCAACCCAATATAGGGAAAGTAGCCGGAGATCCAGCCCGCCTGCAACAAATCCTATGGAATTTATTATCTAACGCTGTTAAATTTACACCATCAAATGGCAAGATTACAATCAATTTAGAACAGATTGCATCCTCTATTCAAATTACTATCAGTGATACAGGTAAAGGTATTAGTCCAGAATTTTTACCACATATATTTAATTACTTTTGGCAAGAAGATAGCAGCATTACTAGAAAATTTGGTGGCTTAGGATTAGGGTTAGCAATTGTCCGTAACTTAGTAGAATTACATGGTGGTAGTATTACAGCCCATAGCCCTGGTATTGGCAAGGGGGCAACTTTCACAGTTAAACTACCAATAACAGAGCATGGCCAAATTTCCGAGCAGAATCAACAACCCAATATTTCCTTAGACTTAAGTAACCTTCAGGTTTTAGTCGTCGATGATGATGCTGACTCACGGGAATTTATCACCTTTGTGCTGAAAATGTATCATGCAGAAGTTATGACAGCATCATCAGGGTTAGAAGCCTTGCAAGTATTGGCGCATTCTCAACCCAACGTCTTAGTTAGTGATCTGGGAATGCCACAAATGAACGGCTATCAACTATTACAACAAATTAGAACTACCATACCTAATAATAACCGACAAATTCCCGCGATCGCTCTGAGTGCCTACGCCGGAGAATTTTACCAACAACAGGCACTAGCAGTAGGTTTTCAGATGCACATACCCAAACCCACAGAACCAGAAGCTTTAGCTTCAGCCGTCGCCAGACTCGTCGGGAGGATCTAGGGGGGCAGGGGGCAGGGGGCAGGGGAGCAGGGGAAGCAGGGGGGGCAGGGGAAGCAGGGGGAGCAGGGGGAGAAAAATACAATGCCCAATGCCCAATGCCCAATGCCCAATGCCCAATGCCCAATGCCCAATGCCCCATGCCCCATGCCCCATGCCCCATTCCCAATGCCCACATTCCCGATAGAAAATATCAAGTTTTTGCTTGTCAAGTGTATAACTAGTCTGCAATTATTATTGGTATATACAACTATAATTGCATCGACTAACCGTACTTTGTCTAGGAGAATTGGGTATGAGCTTGTGGCAGGGACTTTTCAAACAATTGGAACTGATGACACGACACCGAAACAGGCTGTTGAGATTTAGTTCCTTAAAAGGCTTTATTTCACTGATGATATTAGGAGTGATGTTGAGCCTGAGCGTTGCCGCCTGCTCTGGGGGGAATCAGAATAATACCACGGGCGAAGCACCTACAGCAAATACAGTTGCTGCCAACAAGCCCAATGTCGAACTAACCTTAGTTTCCTTTGCTGTCACCAAAGCCGCCCATGAAGAGATTATTCCTAAGTTTATCCAAAAGTGGAAACAAGAACATAATCAGACTGTAACATTTAGACAAAGTTATGGTGGTTCTGGTTCTCAAACCCGTGCTGTCATCGATGGATTAGATGCAGATGTGGTTCACCTGGCACTGGCTCTAGATACTCAAAAAATTGAAAAAGCTGGATTAATTGCCCCAGGATGGGAAAAAGAAGTCCCAAATAACGGTATAGTTTCTAAATCTGTAGCAGCAATCATCACTCGCCCAGGCAACCCCAAAGGAATTAAAACTTGGGCTGATTTAGCTAAAGATGATGTGACATTAATTACTGCTGATCCTAAAACCTCTGGTGTGGCTCGCTGGAACTTCCTAGCATTGTGGAATGCTGCAATTAAGACTGGTAGCGATGAAGCTAAAGCCCAAGAATTTGTCACTCAAGTCTATCAAAACGTGCCAATTTTGACGAGAGATGCACGAGAAGCTACAGACGCATTTGCTAAACAAGGACAAGGAGACGCTTTAATTAACTACGAAAACGAAGTTATCTTGGCACAACAAAAAGGTGAGAAACTAGACTATATTATCCCTGAAGTGAATATTTCCATTGATAATCCCATTGCAGTTGTCGATAAAAATGTGGATAAACACGGTAATAGAGAAGTCGCAGAAGCATTTGTGAAATTCCTCTACACCCCAGAAGCACAACAAGAGTTTGTCAAATTAGGATTCCGGCCAGTAGAACAGAGCATAGCTCAAACCAAAGAAGTCAAAGACAAGTTTCCCCCTATCAAAACCCTGGGTACAGCCGAAAACCTTGGTGGCTGGCAAACCATTGAGCAAAAATTCTTCACTGACGGCGGCGTATTTGACCAAATTCAATCCAGTATTAAAAGATAGGGCATCGAGCATTGGGCATCGAGCATTGGGCTAATCAATTTTGGATTTTGGATTTTCAATTTTGGATTGGATTTCAATCTAAAATCCGAAATCTAAAATCTAAAATTCTTTCCCTTGTCTGCCTTGTCTGCCTTGTCTCCCCCCGCTCCCTGCACCCCTGCCCCCTGCCCCCTGCACCCCTGCCCCCTGCACCCCTCCCCCATTCTGAATTATCTCTATGACTGTATCTTCTAGTGCGAAAATTGAGCATAAAATCCCGGTTTGGCAAAAATTCCTGCGTCCAGTGATGCAACTTCCTTGGACATGGCGCATTACTTTGGGATATCTAACAATTATGTTGTTTCTCCCAATGGTTGCTATGTTTTTCAAAGCTAGTACAGAACCCCCTGCTAGATTTTGGGCAATTGCTACTAGTGATATTGCCTTAGCTACTTATAACGTCACTTTTGTCACATCCTTACTAGCTGCTTTACTAAATGGAATCTTTGGGACTTTGGTGGCTTGGGTGTTAGTTCGTTATGACTTTCCCCTCAAAAGAATAGTAGATGCTACCGTAGATTTACCGTTTGCATTGCCAACTGCTGTAGCAGGTTTAACACTAGCTACTGTTTACAGTCATAATGGCTGGATTGGTTCTTTACTTGCGCCAATGGGGATTAAAGTATCCTTCACCCGCTTAGGTGTTTGGGTAGCGATGGTGTTTATTTCCTTACCTTTTGTTGTGAGAACAGTACAACCTGTACTACAAGAAATGGAAATAGAAATTGAGGAGGCTGCTTGGTCGTTGGGTGCTTCCCAGTGGGAAACTTTTTGGAAAGTAATTTTACCTCCCTTATTTCCTTCAATTTTGACTGGTGTAGCTTTGGGTTTTTCCCGTGCAGTCGGTGAGTATGGTTCAACGGTGATTATTGCCTCTAATACACCATTCCAAGATTTGATTGCACCTGTGCTGATTTTTCAACGTTTAGAACAGTATGACTATTCTGGTGCAACTGTTATTGGGGTAGTGCTACTGGCTATTTCCTTAGTATTGCTCTTAGGAATTAACTTATTACAATCTTGGGCTAGAAGATATGACAATGAATAAGGAATCAAAAGTTAGTCCTTCTCACCCCAGACAAAAAAAGAGTTGGATTCCCACCCTATTAATTGGGATAGCGATCGCTTATTTGGCTCTGATTCTATATATCCCAGCTATTAACGTTTTTGCCCAGGCTTTCAGTAAAGGAGTCGGGCCATTTATTGACAACCTCAGCCGTACCGATTTCCTTTATGCTGCCAAATTAACTTTAATGTTGGCATTAATTGCTGTACCTTTAAATACAGTATTTGGTTTGTGTGCAGCCTGGGCGATCGCACGGTATAAATTTCCTGGACGCGCTTTTGTTTTGAGTATTATTGACTTACCTTTTTCCATCTCCCCTGTTGTTGCAGGCTTGATGATTGTCTTACTCTACGGGAGAAATGGCTGGTTTGGTACTATCCTGGAAGCCCATGATTTTAAAGTTGTCTTTGCTTTACCGGGGATGGTATTAGCAACAACTTTTGTCAGTATGCCCTTTGTAGCACGGGAAGTGATCCCTGTTTTAGAAGAATTTGGTCAAGATCAAGAAGAAGCTGCTAGAACCCTGGGAGCAAATGATTGGCAGATATTTTGGCGCGTCACTTTACCTGGGATTCGTTGGGGTTTACTTTATGGTTTAATTTTGACCAATGCCAGAGCAATGGGTGAATTTGGCGCAGTTTCTGTAGTTTCAGGCAACATTGCCAACATTACTCAAAGTTTGCCTTTATTTGTAGAAGAAGCTTACAAACAATACGAAACAGAAGCAGCCTTTTCTGCGGCTGTGATGTTAGCCTTACTCGCCGTTGTCACCTTGATACTCAAGGAGATTGTCGAACGCAAAACCCGCATTAAAGATGTGGAATAATTGCTCTACTAAGTATTGGCAACTAAAGAATATTCTATTAATGTATCAATAGAGACGTGGTATTTCTGCGTCTCTACTCTTCTTCATCAATTCTTTAGCTGAGTCGAGCAGAAGTCCCACCTCTGGGGCTATGCCGAGCATGGGATGAAGCAGGGAGCAGGGAGCAGGGGGCAGGGGGCAGGGGGCAGGGGAAGAATTATCTGTAGCCGGGATTTAGAGAAATGGTATAACCTATTGATTTTTATTGATTGTCTTTATAGAAAATTCACATAAAAAACCGGATAATTACACTTCATTGATATATCAACAAAAAGTTACAAATATAGAACAAATGATTAAGAAAGGCAGAGGACAGAGAGCAGAAGGATTTTATGAAATTCTCCTTCTGATGCAACCCTGAACCATAAGACAGTAACCTTGGAAGGCTTTAAAAGTTATCAGTTATCTATCAGTGATCTATCAGTTATCAGTTATCTATCGTTTCAGCCCCTCGGTTTAACTAAGACAAAAATTGATGATAAGTATTAGTGCCACGTATAATTTTGTCACTACAGATCATCATGACCAAATAATTAGTAATTATTTGCGTTTCAAGCCTCCACTAAATTAGGAAGTGGCCGTTTATAACTTTCTTGCCGCACTGATTGTAATTGCGTCAAGCCTTTGGCATGGCTGCGCTTAGAGCGTAGCGGAACGTTAGTAAATTATGAATTGGTTTGTCTACTCTTTGGGTGGCTTTGCTCATTGCTTTCTGCCTTCTGCAAAAAAAGCACTAGGAGCAAACAATGGTAACAATTTCTAACTTGAATAACGGAATATTTACTGTAGATTCATCAGCAAAAATTAGCGTTGATTATTTATATGATGGGGGTTTAAATAAGGGACAATTAGCTATCTTCAGTCTTGAGGGTATGGAAGACATGGAGGTAGGTTCAACAGCATTTATTTTAGAAGCATCTAGGCGTGCTTTGAGCAATTCTCAGAGTGGTTATGTAGTGGTACGGGATGAAAGCGATCGCGCTCGTTTTAGCGACCTTAAAAATGAATTATCCTGGGAAAAAGATTTTAACAGTGGTGTCTACCAAGGGCCGCAGGTATTTAACATGGCAGCAGGCACTAAGTTTGCCATGATGTTAGTTAGTGATACTACGGTAGCGAAGATTGCCCAAAGTGCATCTATTAATACAGATAAAGTTCTGTTTTCCTTTGGTTCAATAGATCAAAAAACAGGGACACTTTCACCGCAGATTGCAGATATTACTGGTAAGGGAAATACCTTTGGTTGGGAAGATATTAATACCCTAAAAGCCAATGATCGGGATTTCAACGATATGGTAGTTCAGGTATTGGGTGCAACAGCAACCGCACCTAAACTACAAGATTCTGTCTACGCCAACCGCGATTGGTTAAATACCCAAGTAGGACAAGAATTATCACAATATACTAATCGTCCTCTGTTTGAAACAGGTACTTTTATAGTTGATGGTACTGGTCAAGTTCAGTTTGATTATCTTTATGATGGCGGTTGGTATCAGGGAGAATTAGCTGTTTTTAGCCTCAAAGGTATGGAAAACTACCAACCAGGCTCATTGGAATTTATCCGAGAAGCAACATCTCGCGCCTTAAGTAACTCTACACAAGGTAGGATTTTAGTTAGCGATCGCACTGAAGGAGCGCGGTTCAACGGCAATCTTAGTTGGGAACCTAACTTTAATGCTGGCGATTACAAAGGACTGAAGTCCTTCCAGATGAACGCCGGGGACGAAGTAGCATTTATGTTAGTGCAGAATACCACCTTTGGTGAGATTTATCGTCAACCCTACGCCACAGCCCAAGCTGGTAAACAAGTTCTTTTCTCTACCGATAAAAATCAGATTGTTGCTGTAGACAAAAATGGGACTTTAGCCTTTGAAGATATCGGCGTTACCTCTGGAGGATCAGATAAAGATTTCAATGACTTGGTTTTCCAAGTACGAGGATTAACAGGTAATAATATCGCCAATATGGATGTTGAGGTTAATCCTAACCGAGATTGGCGAACTAGTGCTACTGGACAACAGTTACTCAAATATGCTGACAGATTTACATATAGTGAAGGAGTTTTTCAGGTTGGCGAAACTGGCCAGGTAAGTTTTGACTTTCTTTATGATGGTGGATGGTATCAAGGAGAGTTCGCTGTCTTTAGTCTTGCAGGCATGGAAAATTATGCACCTGGTTCAGCAGCTTTTATTAAAGAAGCGACTACTCGCGCTCTCAGCAATTCTACATTAGGTTATGTCTTAGCTAAAGACCCCACAGAAGGGGCGCGCTTCACGGAAAAAATGCCTTGGGAACCTAATTTTAATTCTGGAAAGTATCTAGGAGTAAAAAGCTTCGAGATGAATCCAGGGGATAAATTTGCGTTGATGTTCGTACCCAATACTAGTGTTGCGGAAATCAATCAAACCAAGGGCATTAATAGTATGAGTCAGATGTGGCAATATGGTAAGCTCCCTCTGTTCTCTATTCCCCAAGCTAATCCTAATGTAGCCGTGGGACAGATTGTAGATGTAGATGGTAACGGCACATTTGCTTTTGAAGATATTCCCACCGGTTCATCTACTTCTGATCGTGATTACAATGACTTTATTTTCCAAATCAAAGGAGCTACGGGAATTGCTCAGTCAATAGATACCTTCTCCAACTCTGAGCGTAATTGGCGCACTACAGAAGTAGGAAAACAATTACTCGAATATTCTAATCGGGCGATTTTCGATGAAGGAGTTTTCCGTGTTGATCAAACTGGCCAAGTAAAAATTGACCTTCTCTATGATGGTGGTCAGTATACTCAAGGAGAAGTAGGTATCTTTAGCCTCAAAGGCATGGATATGTACGAAACTGGATCAGAGGGATTTATTAGAGAAGCAATCCGCCGCGCCACCAGCAATTCTACAGATGGCTACGTTATTGTTAAAGACGCTGAACAGGGTGCGCTTTATAGTGATAATAATGACATTCTCTACTGGGAACCCAACTTTAATGGTGGGGCTTATGAAGGCGAGAAAACCTATCAGATGAATACAGGAGATGCGTTTGGTTTTGTTCTCACTTCTAATGGGAGTCTTGATGATGTTCTAACTGGAAAAACTTTAACAGATAACAACCGTCCTATTTTCTCGATGTCGGCTGCTAATTTAAACAATAATGTGCAAGTAGCAGACGTGTTGACAGGTTCTCAAGGAACAATTATCGGCTTTGAAGATGTTGTACTGCAAAATGGTTCTGACCGAGACTACAATGATTTTGTGATTTCCCTTCAAGGAGTTCAGAGCATCGGTATTACCGATATCAAAGATGCAATGGCTAATTACCATAATTGGGTGGATACGGTAATAGGAAATCAAATTGTCAACCACTTTAATAGTAATATTGTTCAACCGCAAGTCTCTCAATCGGTTGTGAGTAATTTTTAGGGTTGAAAATTCAACTTTGTTGTAGTTTATACCATTTCTCTATGGAGTTGCGCCAAATAAATGATGTAGAGACGTTGCATGCAACGTCTCTACAGTACAGAATAAAGTGCATCTATGGCTACGCCAGGCAAGCTACATCAAGAAACGGTATTACTATAATTAAATTATGAGCCTAGCAATACAAGCGACCTCTCCTGTTGGATGTTCAAAGCCTCTGTGACTAGATAACCTCATATTTTAAAGTAGTCTAGAACATTGAAAATCAATAACTAGATAGAGCGGCTCTTAGTTAGTCCGGTAAGGTGTAAACCTTACAAAGCTAGAAATATTTGACTATATTTTTAGTAACTATTACCTCCTCTTT
The DNA here is from genome assembly GCA_050633005.1 of Trichormus sp. Taxonomy (GTDB): domain Bacteria; phylum Cyanobacteriota; class Cyanobacteriia; order Cyanobacteriales; family Nostocaceae; genus Trichormus. Next base: position 9,823 of record JBODRP010000167.1, read on the forward strand.
GCTAGGGGAGGTTTTTTCTTGTTGGTGCGATCGCCTATACTAAAATGCGGTACGGTTAAGATGCGATGAATCAAACTCGCAGACACTCGCACAGATGCTTCTCGAAGAGATGAATCACGTCTCTACAAGAAGATATTAATCATTTGAGTTGGATTTCTGGGATGATGAACGGGTATTTTAACAATCTCTCGCATGAGTATGGTTTGATTGAGGCAGTACATACTTCTGTTAAAGGTAGAGCCAGATTCAAGGTAAAAGGACTGCATCTTTCCGAACTTATGGGTAAATATATCGAATCACGCCTGTTAGAAGCGAAAAATATTGTCCAAGTCAAGGCAAATCATTTAACAGGTAACGTGCTGGTGATTTTTCGTCCTGATTTGAAACATAGTGCGATCGCTTCCCAACTCCAAGATATTATTTTAGATTATCAAAAATTTCCCAAAAATCTATCTATCACTACAGTTACAGCACCAATACAACTTGTAACTGTCCCTATGCAGCCGAATTTAGCGCAACTTAACACTCAAATGATTTTAGGGGCTGCAACGGCTACGGCTTTAGTTTTAAGTACTGGAATTTTATATCAAAATGGTTTAGATACTAGGATTTTGTTAGGTCTACAACAGCTGCATAATCCTGTACTTGATGCCATCATCAGGGGAATAACTTTTTTGGGTGAGCCAGCAGTTTTGCTGTTAATTTCTTCGGCATTAGGAATTAATTTTTGGCAAAATCAACACCGTCGGCAAGCCAGTACATTAGCTATGGCTACACTCGGTGCAGTGGGCTTAAATGTACTGTTTAAAGAATTGTTTAGAAGAGCGCGTCCTGCACTTTGGGATCATATTGTCAATGCAGTTCACTATAGTTTTCCTAGTGGTCATGCAATGGTTTCTACCGCAGTTTATGGCTGTATTGGCTATATTTTGGCACAGCAATTCCCACAATGGCGTAAACAAATTTTAAGCTCAACAACAGTTATCATCTTGGCAATAGGTTTTAGTAGACTTTATTTAGGAGTACATTGGCCTACTGATGTTTTAGCTGGATATGCAGCAGGTTTATTGTGGTTAATTGTGTGTATTCTCTACTTAGAAAATTCGTAATAACCTACGGCTTCTGAGTAAGGTATTATCAATTACGTAGCTTGCTTCCGCGTAGCGGTATTACGTAAAGCCTGCGGCATAGCTGCGCTTAGAGCGTAGCGGGGCGCAGCCCATTACGAATTACGAATTACGAATTACGAATTAAAAAGAACTCTGATGATATGATATTACCCGCAACTACCCCAGAAACATTTAGTCTGTTAAGTATTGGTCAACGAGGAGTAGGCAAAACAGTTTTTCTAGCTGGTAGCTACGCAGAATTAGATCCTGATAATAACTCAGATCATCCGCAGCAGTTGTGGTTTGATTGCCAAGATAGTGATGTCCAAGCCAACCTGGAAAAAATTAAAAACCATGTTGCTCGTACTAACTCATATCCACCACCGACAATTAAAATCACTAATTTTAACTTTAGTTTGAGAACTCAAACCCCAGAAGGTGTAAAAACAGTATGTGATTTTCGCTGGTGGGATATTCCTGGGGAAATCTGCAATATACATAATCCTGAGTTTCAAGACATGATATTTAATTCTCATGGCTGCTGTGTATTTATTAATGCTAATGCTTTAATCCAGGAGTCAGATTACTTACGTATCATTGAGGACATTTATAATCAAGTAGCGGCGATCGCCTCTGTAGTCTACAAGTATAATATCAAATATGCCTTTGCTATAGTTTTGACTAAGTGTGACTTGATTGAACTCAATCCAGCTACCCAGGCAAAAATTGAGCAGCACCTGCAACCACTAATTACATATCTTGATAATGTGAAAGCTACTCATAAAATATTTTATTCAGCTATACCA
>JBODRP010000168.1:0-11714 GCA_050633005.1 Trichormus sp.
AATTGAGCCAATTGAGCCAATAGTATCAACACTCAGCACTGAGGATAGTGAAGTAACTAACACAACTCCTAACCGTCGTCGTCGTCGCCGTTCTTCTGCCGTCGAGTCTGATATGGAAGAAAGTTAGTGTATATATGGTAGAGCCTGAGCGATCGCCACTACCTCTAGAGGAAACTCCTTGGCTAGAGTTTTCCTCCACTTTTGTAAATATTCCCGGTTTGATAGCTGGAGTAGATGAAGTCGGGCGCGGCTGTTTGTTTGGCCCTGTAGTTGCAGCAGCAGTTATACTACCAAGCTCTGCATTACCACTGCTAACAGCAGCTGAAATTAAAGATAGTAAAAAACTATCTATGACTCGCAGAGTTAAACTAGCTCAACAAATTTATACCCTAGCAACCGACTGGAAAATTGGTTATGCTTCCACTGCGGAAATTGACCAAATGAATATTTTGCAAGCAACTCTATTGGCTATGAAGCGGGCTGTCAACAAACTCACAGTACAGCCTGCTCTTTGCTTGATAGATGGTAATCAGTTTGTGAAAGACTTACCCATGCCACAAAAAACCATCATCAAAGGAGATGAGCGATCGCTCTCCATTGCTGCTGCTAGTATTGTGGCTAAAGTGTGGCGTGACGATTTGATCATGCGTTTAGCTGCCAAATATCCCATGTATGATTTAGAGAATAACAAGGGCTATGGCAGTCAAAAGCATTTATTAGCATTGCAAAAATACGGCTGTTCTCCGCTACACCGGAAGTCTTTTCGTCCTTGCCAAAGTAGGGGTATAGGGGTAGGCTGTTGACTCTGTACCTTTTCAGGGGTGAAAAATTCATGCACAATCCTTTCCTTCTTTAAGTAATGAGTAATAAGTAATGAGTAAATACCCATTACTTATTACTTCTTACTTATTATTCATTGAATTTGGTTCACCGATGATGACACCAAAACTGGATGAATAAAAAATGAGTAAATCTCATCAAAGTCAACACCCTAGTATAGAGGTATAGGGGTATGGGGGTATGAGGGAAAGAATAAATATAAATTATTTCTCCCCTACACCCCTACACCCTTAAACCCTTACACCCTTACACCAAAAATTACTCTAAATTGAGGAATGGTAAATTAGCCGCATCATTGTTTAAACTCTGGTTTTGAGTTTGTGAAACTACCCATTGGCGATAATCTACTAACAGTTGATGGGTTAATCGCTGCTTAACTGTTAATAAAACACTTTTGAGTAGACCATTACCTGTGGTTTCTAAGATTGGCTTAGGGGTGAAGCAAAATGGTGGTGGTAACTCCACCTGCACTTCTAAATCAGCTTGACCTCTGAGACGAGTTTCACTACTGAGTTGGTATGGTGACAAATACCCTCGTAAATTTAGAGAGAAACGCTGATTAATATACTCAAAACCAAGAATTTCACAGCCTAGCGATCGCAGATAAATTGTGCCATTTGATTCTGCCCAGACTCTCATGTCTACAGTAGGTTGAATACTCAAGGACATAAAAGTCAAAGGACGCATTTTTAAACGAAATACTTCCTCAGAAAGCTGCTGAATGCGCCTTTGATCAACCAAAGCATTAACTAGACGTTGCGGCTGACGCAAGTAGTGCTGAATAGGAATAGTTTGCTGTGCCACAGCAATTTCTACCGATTGGGAGGCAGTAAACCTGGTAGCCATGAGTTAAAGACAGTAATTGTTTGATAATTTTATTATTGATTAATTTCGGGATTTATTGTTTTGATGTAAAAGATTATTTGAGTCAATTTGATGGCTCAGGCAATCTATATTTGCTTATAGTTAACCTTAGATATTTCAATAGATCATCAATTAGGTGCAAATAATTAAGGAATTTAGACAGTGACTTTCTCAATTGCCCATTTAGGCCCACCTGGAACTTACGCAGAACAAGCAACTATTTTTTATGTTCAATGGTTGCAACAGAATATAGGTATTGAAGCCGTCTTACGCCCCTATCCTAGTATTGCTCAATCACTCAAAGCCGTTGCTCAAGGACAAACACAATTAGCTGTTGTGCCTGTAGAAAATTCTATTGAAGGCAGTGTCACCATGACAATGGATACATTATGGCAGTTAGACAGCTTGCGGATTCAATCAGCGTTAGTGATGCCGATTGCCCACACTTTGATTTCCTGCGCTCCTAGTCTAGATAAAATTAAAACTGTTTATTCTCATCCCCAAGCCTTGGGGCAGTGTCAAAATTGGCTGGGAGAGTTTCTGACTAATGTGAGTGTCATCCCTACTAATTCTACCACTGAAGCATTAAAAGCTTTAGATCAGGATGTCAAAGCAGCTGCGATCGCTTCTACTAGAGCCGCACAAATTTACAATTTGCCGATATTAGCTGATCAGATTAACGATTATCCCGACAACTGCACCCGCTTTTGGGTGATCAGTCAGGGAGAAACAGAGATCACGCAACAGCTACGCTTACATACTCCCACTCACACAACTGTGGCTTTTAGTGTCCCTGCTAACGTACCGGGAGCTTTAGTGAAAACTCTACTAGTATTTGCTCTCCAAGGAATTAACCTCAGTCGCATAGAATCTCGGCCAACGAAGCGATCGCTAGGAGAGTATTTATTTTTTATTGATTTAGAAGCAGCTGTCAATACACGACAAATGCAGTCAGCTCTAGCAGAACTGAACACATATACAGAAGTCCTCAAAATTTTTGGTAGTTACAATGTTCTACCAATCAGCACCCAAGACTCTTGAGTATGAGCTGATGACTTACAAATTGGGATTAAAGGTATCTTTGAGTACAGAACGAGCTGCCAAATGATTACGAGTAGTAGTCAAAATTTCTGCTTCTCGTTCTAAGCGAGTGGCGGTGTCTTGCATTTCTAGTAATGACTGTTGCTCGGCTGCCACACCATAAAGATTACTCGCCACCCAATAAGATAGCTCAATGGGCAAATCAGGCAACTCTTCAGGAAGTTCTATATTTTGTTCTGTTAACTTAGCTGAGAGTCGAACTACGTCACGTAGTAGTTGTTCTACTTCTGTCGCTAAAGGACGCAAATCTTTACTTGGTGGGTGATCTTCTATCCATTCTACTAAGCCGACACGATAAGGTTTTTCCCGGACGTACTCTAAAACCCGAAATCTTTGTTGTCCTAGGGTAAGCATTTTCATGCGATCGTCTGGTAGACGCTGGTAGTGAATAATTTCTGCACAGCATCCAACATTAGCGATTTGACCTGTGACTGGATCAATCATTAATACACCAAACCTGCGATCGCTTGATAGAATCGTGTTCATCATGATTCGGTAGCGAAACTCAAAGATGTGCAGGGGTAATGGTCGAGTGGGAAACAGAACTACTTCGGGTAACGGGAACAGAGGTAGTTCACGAACTGCAATTCTAGAAGAAGATGTCATTGTTACCTGAATATAAATTTAACTATAAAAATTTATTATTCTCTGCTTTCCGTTGATGAACCCTTTAATTTGTCTACATTGTATCATCTGTTTTACAGTGAATAAAAAGCCCTGAGATAAATTCGCTCAGGGCTAGGTGAATATTCCTACATTCATCAATTAGTTCATAGTCAATCAGCTTGTAAATGCTGAGAGTGGATGATTAACTTTGAACTCTCATTTAGAGTTTTACTTCAATGTCTACACCTGATGGCAAATCTAACTTCATCAGAGCATCGATAGTTTTAGAAGAGGGTTGGTAGATATCAATAATGCGGCGATGGGTGCGGGTTTCAAAGTGTTCACGTGAATCTTTATCTACGTGAGGGGAACGTAGCACACAATAGATTTTGCGTTTTGTGGGTAAGGGAATAGGGCCTATAGCTGTAGCGTTAGTTCGATTAGCTGTGTCTACAATCTTCTCGCAAGATGTATCCAATAATCGACGGTCAAAGGCTTTTAAACGAATTCTTATCTTTTGCTGCTGTAGAGTTGCCATCTTTAATTTTCCAGGTTCTGATTAATTTAGTGATTTAGGATTGGGGATTTGCTACTGGGTATTCGGGATGGGAGAGGAGTAAAAAGAAAATGGTTTTGTATCCTATTTTTTTTGATCTCTTCTGGATACCCAGTCCTTAGTTTCTCAACTCAGATAAAAGAGCAGAGAGGATTTTACCGTCTCTGCTCTTAGTTATTAGGGTAAAAAGGTACTATTTGACAATTTTGGAGACAACACCAGCACCGATGGTGCGGCCGCCTTCACGAATCGCAAAGCGCATACCTTGCTCAATCGCAATAGGGTTGATCAATTCTACTGTCATTTTGATGCGATCGCCGGGCATCACCATTTCTGCTGCGCTGCCATCATCGGAGGTGAACGCTGTGATAGTACCGGTTACATCAGTTGTCCGTACATAGAACTGGGGACGGTAGCCAGAGAAGAAGGGTGTTTTCCGACCACCTTCTTTTTCGGTGAGTACGTATACTTCACCTTCAAATTGGGTGTGAGGAGTGATAGAACCGGGTTTAGCAATTACCATACCCCGTTCAATGTCAGTTTTTTGGATACCACGCAGGAGTACACCAGCGTTATCACCAGCCATACCTTCATCAAGGCTCTTCTTGAACATCTCGATCCCTGTAACGGTGGTGTTACGGGTATCTCTAATACCTACTAGTTCAACGTTATCGCCGACTTTGACCTTACCACGTTCAATCCGGCCAGTTGCTACTGTACCACGACCTGTGATCGAGAACACGTCTTCTACAGCCATCAAGAAGGGCTTATCAATGTCGCGCTCTGGGTCGGGGATGTAGGCATCTACGGCATCCATCAGAGCATAAATTTTATCTACCCAAGGATTCTCACCACGGACAGTTTTGTTGCTCTTGGTCATGGCTTCTAGAGCTTGCAAACCTGAACCTCTAATGATGGGAATCTCGTCACCATCAAAGCCATACTCTGTTAGTAGTTCTCTCAATTCGAGTTCTACTAGTTCCATCAGTTCCTCGTCTTCCATCATATCTTCTTTGTTTAAGAAGACGACTAGCTTAGGAACACCCACCTGACGTGCTAACAGAATGTGTTCACGGGTTTGGGGCATAGGGCCATCAGTAGCAGCTACTACAAGAATAGCTCCGTCCATTTGTGCTGCACCAGTGATCATGTTTTTCACATAGTCAGCGTGTCCGGGACAGTCTACGTGAGCATAGTGACGGTTTTCAGTCTCATACTCAACGTGAGCAGTATTAATTGTAATACCCCGTGCTTTTTCTTCGGGTGCGTTGTCGATTTGGTCGTAAGCTTTAGCTTCAGCCTTACCTAGAGCCGCCAAGGTCATGGTAATAGCTGCTGTTAAAGTGGTTTTACCGTGGTCAACGTGGCCAACAGTACCGATGTTAACGTGGGGTTTGGTTCTTTCAAACTTTGCGCGTGCCATGAATGCTCGTTTCCTTTTTTAATTAAGCGTTCCCTTTGCTTTTTGCTATGATTGCCTCAGCCACGTTGCGAGGCACTTCGTCGTAGTGGCTAAACTCCATAGAGAAGATGCCCCGACCTTGGGTTTTTGACCGGATATCGGTAGCATAGCCAAACATTTCTGCCAAGGGGACTTTAGCAGTCACTTTGGCTAGACCTTGCTCAGATCCCATTCCTTCAATTTGGCCACGACGGGAATTGAGGTCGCCCATCACATCACCGAGGAAGTTTTCGGGAACTTCTACCTCAACTTTCATCATAGGCTCTAAGAGTACGGGTGAAGCTTTTGTTACCGCTTCTTTCATCGCCATTGAGCCAGCGATTTTGAAAGCCATTTCTGAAGAGTCTACGTCATGGTAAGAACCATCCACTAAAGTGGCTTTCACGTCAATGAGTGGATATCCAGCTAATACGCCAGATTCACAACATTCCTTCATTCCCTGTTCTGCGGGGTTGATGTACTCTTTAGGCACAACACCACCTACAATTTTGGAAACAAATTCAAAGCCACTTCCAGGTTCACCTGGTTCTAGGTCAATCACGACGTGACCGTACTGACCTTTACCACCGCTTTGACGGATAAATTTACCTTCAATTCTGTTGACGGCTTTGCGAATTGTTTCGCGGTAAGCTACCTGTGGCGCACCCACGTTAGCTTCCACTTTAAATTCACGTAGCATCCGGTCTACGAGAATTTCTAGGTGTAATTCTCCCATCCCCGCAATTACGGTTTGGTTGGTTTCTTGGTCAACACTGACGCGGAAGGTGGGGTCTTCTTCAGATAGGGATTGCAGAGCTTTGGACAATTTGTCCATGTCATTTTTGGTTTTGGGTTCAACCGCAACCGATATTACAGGCTCAGGAATGAACAGGGACTCCAGAATTACTGACGCGTTTTCATCACAGAGGGTATCACCAGTTAAGGTGTCTTTTAAGCCTAGTGCTGCGCCTAAATCACCTGCTCGCAGTTCTTCTACATCGAGTCTTTCGTCTGCTTTCAAAACTACGAGGCGGGAAATCCGTTCTTTCTTGTTTTTGGTGGCGTTGAGGACGTAACTACCTTTTTTCAGTACACCAGAGTAAACACGAACAAAGGTGAGGCGACCATAGGGGTCAGCCATAATTTTGAATGCCAGAGCCGCTAGGGGTTCGTTGTCATCAGCACGACGCTCAACAGTTTCGCCACTACCGACAGTACCTTGAATTGGTGGTACGTCAATTGGCGCTGGTAGATAATCTACTACAGCATCCAACATCAACTGCACACCTTTGTTTTTAAAGGCTGAACCACACAGTACGGGTACGATTGTGCCAGCAATTGTACCTTTGCGTAGGGCAGTTTTGATTTCTTCTTCTGTAAGTGCTTCACCCTCGAAGTACTTAGTCATGAGATCGTCATCAGTTTCTGCAACTGCTTCTACTAGCTTGGTGTAGTACTCTTCAGCTAGCTCTTGCAGTTCTGCGGGGATCTCTGTTTCTTGGATATCTGTACCTTGGTCGTTGGTGTAAATATAGGCACACTTGCGTACTAAGTCTACAATGCCTTGAAATTCGCTTTCACTGCCAATTGGTAGTTGAATGGCGATGGCGTTAGCCCGCAGGCGATCGCGCATTTGATCGTAAACTTTGTAAAAGTTCGCACCTGTACGATCCATTTTGTTGATAAAGGCAATCCGAGGCACTTTGTAACGGTCTGCTTGCCGCCAAACTGTCTCTGATTGGGGTTGCACACCACCTACAGAACAAAATACCGCGATTACACCATCTAACACCCGCATAGAGCGTTCAACTTCAATGGTGAAGTCTACGTGACCAGGAGTATCGATAATGTTAATTTGATGATCTTTCCAACTGGTACTAATTGCAGCCGCAGTAATGGTGATACCACGCTCGCGCTCTTGATCCATCCAGTCAGTTACGGCAGTTCCTTCGTGTACTTCGCCAATTTTATGAATTATCCCAGAGTAAAATAATATTCTCTCTGTTGTAGTAGTTTTGCCCGCATCTATATGCGCCGCAATACCGATATTGCGTACTTTTTCTAGCGGGTTGGTACGTGCCACAGTAGCCTCCTATGGTTTTTGCCTCATGATATCTTGTATATTACTCTTTGTTAAGATTCTATACTTTTAAAGAAAGCCGACTTTTGTTTGGTAATTCTGCGATATACCGCTTTTAGATGCACGATATACCGCTTTTGTACTTAGTAACGATAGTGTGCAAATGCTTTATTCGCTTCCGCCATCCGGTGTGTTTCTTCCCGTTTGCGAATAGCATTCCCGCTTTCATTGGCTGCATCTAATAATTCATTAGCTAATCTGCTAGCCATTGTACGTCCAGGTCTAGAACGAGAAAATTGTACTAACCAACGTAAAGCTAGGGTAGTACCCCTTTCTGTACGTACTTCCATTGGTACTTGATAGGTTGCTCCACCAACTCGGCGAGCTTTGACTTCTACTAGAGGGGTGGCATTTCGCACTGCTCTTTCAAATACTTCTAGTGCATTTGTGCCTGTACGCTCCTCTACAGTTTTTAAGGCATCATACACGATACGGGCAGCCAGTGATTTTTTGCCATGACGCATTATCCGTCGGATGATCATACTCACAAGCCGACTGTTGTATACAGAGTCAGGCGGAACTGGACGCCTTTGAATAACACCACGACGAGACATACTTTACCTTTGATTCGGATTTTGGCAACGAAATTATATGCTATCAGACAAAGGCTTTGCTATAGCTCCAGGAGCTACAGATGCGAATCGGCAAAGGTTTGCTTTCCGGTCGCAATTACCCTAATTTGATAGACTTGTATCCTCAAAAACTTGGGACAACAAAGCGACAACGTCTTTTAAATTTGCTTTGATTCTACAAACACTGCTGCCGCTTACAGCGTTTTGAATACTCACTACACTTGCTCGCTGAGTGTAGTGGTGGGGGAGAAGCTGGAATAATTTCTGTAAACAGTTACTTAATAAATAATGATTTCTGTTTCAGAACAAGCGATTAATCAGTTGTTATGCAATCTGGACGCTCTTGAGTCAAGAGACTAATCGCAATAGATTACGATTAATCACTTGTCTTATTTCTTGGCTTCTTTTGGCCGCTTAGTTCCATATTTGGAACGACCTTGTTTGCGGTCTTTCACTCCGGCTGTATCCAAAGTGCCGCGAATGATGTGGTATCTCACACCAGGTAGATCCTTAACCCGACCACCACGAATCATCACAACTGAATGTTCTTGTAAATTGTGGCCAATTCCGGGAATGTAAGCTGTTACTTCAAACCCAGATGTTAATCTTACCCTTGCTACTTTCCGCAGAGCGGAGTTAGGTTTTTTAGGTGTAGTCGTATAAACTCTGGTACAAACACCCCGACGCTGGGGGCATTGCTTGAGAGCAGGAGACTTGGTTTTCTGACGCGCTTTTTCGCGTTCACTACGTATTAATTGCTGTATTGTTGGCATGAGTTACAGCGCGTGAAGCTGCTTGCTATGTCTAAGTTTTAACAAATCCTGATTATAGCTTTTTTTATAGTTTCATGTCAAACTTTCATATTATTTTTAATTTTGGCTTAAACCATAGGTGGTGTAGTAGTAGAAAACGAATTACCACAGCCACAGGTAGCAACCGATTGAGGATTATGGAAACGAAAACCTCCCCCCATGAGGTCTTCTGAATAGTCTATGGCTAGACCATCAACGTATGCAAAACTTTCTGAATCTATGACGACTTGCAAACTGTCAATGTTGAAAATGCGATCGCCCACTTTGATTTGTTCATCAAAGGAAAGGTCGTAAAACCAACCAGAACAGCCACCGAGTTTAACCGCTAATCTAAAATGTGTATTTGGCTGCTGTTTTGCCTGTAAGCGACTGATTTCACTAACTGCGGCTGGGCTTAAATGAATCATGAAACTAGTTGAGGCAATTCAAGACACTATCTTTAATTATTACAGATGACTGGACTTGAACACTCAAATATTTGAAAATTGATTTGTCCCCACCAACTATTAGGTAGGGACTGAAGAAGTTATTAGTTATCAGGCTGATGGTGTGGTGTGGCACTTAACACCCAATACGCCAAACTGTTAATTGGCAGTACGGGCATAATCATCTTGATAGCGAATAATGTCATCTTCACCTAAGTATTCGCCATTTTGGACTTCAATCAGTACCAAAGGAATAACTCCAGGATTTTCTAGACGGTGAGCTGTACATTGGGGTACGTATGTTGATTGATTATTACCAAGTAATATTTCTTGATCACCGCAAACTACCCTAGCAGTCCCAGACACAACAATCCAGTGTTCACTGCGGTGATGGTGCATTTGCAGGCTGAGGCGGTGTCCTGGCTTAACTTCAATGCGTTTAATTTTGTAGCCACGGCCTTCTTCTAAAACTGTGAAAGCACCCCAAGGACGTAGTTCAGTAGCAGCAACACTGCGGTTAGCGATCGCAGTAGGCAATGATAAAGTGTTACTCTTAGTATTTTCTTGATGTTGAGCCATAGTTACCTCACTTGAAGACATATACAAACCGTCATTACTCTTAATAATTGATGGAAAACTTTTAGACAATTTTACAACCGTGAAAATCAGCAATTTAGTTTCACCTTGCTAAACATAGCAAAGTGAAACTTTTCTGGATCAATAATTTTTGGTGAAACTACGTTGTCTACACCAATTCTTCATTAAGCTTGATGGCAGCTTATTCTCAGCTTTAAACAGGGAGTGGGGACAAACTAATTCAAAATTCAAAATTCAAAATTCAAAATTAAGGAAATATGGGGCATTGGGCATTGGGCATTGGGGTACAATCAAAATCTCCCTTCCCTTGTCTCCCTTCCCTTGTCTTCCCCTGTCCCCTGCCCCCTGCCCCCTGCCCCCTGCCCATTTCAACTACAAGTATTTACACCGTTCTAGTTATGGGGACTGGAGAATAATACCTAGTCCATTGTGTACCCGTGCAGCCGTATTAGGATAACGGTCAAGGAGTTGTCCTCCTAGGTAAAGACTGGTGGAACTGCCACCGTCTAAGTTGAGGGCATTCACACAACCTAAAAGCTTCATTAATTGGGCGTGTTCTGCTAAAGTCGGCCCAGTACCCCCAGCACGGTTATGTACTGCCGCAATTACTAGCTGATTGTTTGTTGTTGTACAGATGGCACTACGACTAGCTTTTTGATTGATGAAGGCATTACTAAACTGTTCGCTTTTGCCATCAAGCATAATTTGCCCATTCTGCACTAACAAAGGCCCTGCACCTAGGATGTGGGGATAACGATTAAACTCCGGTGGAGTAGTGACAGTTGTAATCTGTACATCAGTACCGATGGGTAACTGTGATGCTAGGGGGATAGCAGTGCCACGTAATACTAGTAAGTAACCATTTTGGGGAATGGGAAAGTTGGTTTCGCCAGCTTTATTCCCTACTAGTTGATTAGTAATTTTGTTGTTTTGGACGATGACAACCCTTTCATTGTCAGTTAATGATGTATAACTCCCTCCCCAAGCAGGGGTGTAACGAGCAATACCACTTTGTACATAGCCACTGTTAAGAAATAAAATCGGGGAACGCAAATTACTAGATGTAGTTAAACTTTCTTGTAATGTCAGGCGACCAAAATAAAATTGTCCCGCATCATTCCAAGCGATCGCACCTCGGTTGAGAATAGGACTAGATAACCATTGACCGTCCCTACGAATTGCCCCTAGAGGTAATCTGTTATTACGGTTGAAATAACCCGCGTTAATGGCGGCTACAGCTAACTCTTTTTGGGCTATTTGAATTAAGGGGGCAGTACCAACTACGGTATTATTGGTTGCTAAAATTGGTTTGATGGCTAACCCTACAGTGCGGGGATTAATTTCTAGCCAAACTATAGGAAAACGGTCTTGGCCTAATGTAATCAACTGCTGTCGCCAGCGTAATCCCTTAGCCCAGTTGATATCTTTGGGTTTGAGGCTATCGGGACGCAGATCAATGACTAGGCGATTGGGGTTATTAATTGTGGTAATTTGAGGAGACAGATCCAAAGGAACACTGAGGGTAATCATAGTTTGATTATTAACAACCTCCACTTTTTGAATTAATCCCTCAGATCCTGATGTTGGTGGTGATTGTTTGAGCAGATTTGGGGCTGGGGTTGGTAAGGGAGAGTATCGTTGAATTAAACTAGTATCAGCGATCGCATCTAAGGTAATTGTCCACTCCCTGTTAACAGGCGCGGAACTATTAGAACTAGGCGCGTTAGGATCATCTAAAAGAGTTTTAATCGGTAATCCTT
>JBODRP010000169.1:0-11632 GCA_050633005.1 Trichormus sp.
TAATGAGTAATGAGTAATGAGTAATGAGTAATGAGTAATGAGTAATGAGTAATAACTAATGAGTAATGAGTAATAAGTAATAAGTAATGGGTATTACTCATTACTCATTTAACAGTTATGAGTCAACAGTAAACAGTCACTTGATAACTGTTGACTAATTTAACTCCCTTGTCTCCCTCATCTCCCTGCCCCCTGCCTAAAGTTCTGTAATTTTGAATTTTGAATTTTGAATTTTGAATTAATTACACCCCTACCTCCGCCAAAATACTCTGCATAGCTTCCCAAGAAATTTGTCGTTCAATATAACGGGGAGCTTCAGGATTATAAGGGCTTGCTATACGGTCAATGGTAAGGATTTTTGCATCATCGGGAATGACTGGAATTTCAGGATCAAATGCAGTCGAACGCATTAAAGAACTGGAAAAACCTTTGAAAATTGCTACTTTATCTTGCTCATCAGCAATTTCCACTGTTACTAGTAAGACTTCTTGCGGACGTTTGATGGTGTATTGTTCTAATCGCTTGCCAATGGAACTCATTTTTAACACTAAACAGTAAACAGTTAATGGTCAACAGTCAATCAATTTTGGATTTTGGATTTTGGATTTATTCCACGTAGCTTGCTTCTCGCGGAGCGAGTATTAATTCGGGGGCTTGAAACCCGTTTAGATTCTTTAAATTTTGAATCTTCAATCCAAAATTTAAAATCTAAAATCTAAAATTCCGTCAGCACTCAGCAGTTGTTACTCAGTGCTGTTTACTGTTGCGTAGCCGAGCGTCCCTGCTTGCCCAACTTCACCAGGACAAAGTAGCTTAAGTAAAGCACGTAAATTATTAAACCAAATATACCTAGAAAACCTAAAAATGCGTGTTTACTGTTGTGATGGAAATACTCTTTAAATAGTAATGGAGCTTCAAACCAGACTAGACACTCAGGGGTTTTGATGGCATTGCTAGAAAAAGCACAACCCAAAAAAGGTACAAATGCTATTGCTCCCAATAAGCAATAAAGAGTTACCGCCCATCTCCAAGAGGTAAAAGTCACTTTTAAAGGTGTACTGGGTAAATACTCAATTTCATCGTTAAGATCGACCCAGAACCAGAGTGATGTGGGAATCAGAATCAATCCTATCAACCCAGAAATAAAACTAACTGGGTACTGAGCAATCATCAAATAAACCGTGATAGCCAACAAACTAGAGACTCGCCAGTAAATTATTAACAGTCTCTGTATTCCTTCTACTTTTTGGACATAAGCCCAAGTTAAAATAATTAAAGGAATAATCACTAGGAATAGTACGGCCAGTCTGTAGTCAATCCAGACAAACTGGCGAAACCAAACGTCATTTTGCATAGTTCCCGTCAAAGGCTCAATAATCAATATATTGCATTAACTATATTCATAATTTGCAATGAAGCATTAACGCTCATCTGTCAACACCAGAGAAAAAAACAAGCAACTTGCAGAGTATGAGCATTAATATTTCGCACCTACTGTAGCAAATTTAGAGAGAGTTGCAGGACAATCCAAAATATTGCTACAAGGGGAGTAAGTCTCAAACATTCTTCATTTTTGAAGAGTTAATGCCGTTGGCAACAAATTACTCTCTATGAGAATGAATGTAGAGGTGTAGCCTCCCCACAGGTGAGAAATATTTGTCCACAGCTTCTGGTTGCTTGTATCTCAACAGTGGAGAAAGCTGATATTTGCGGATAGATGCCCGCTTATATCTAGCCTCCTACCAACTGATGTGGTGTTTGATCAAGATTTCACTGAATAACTCTTATTCATCGTAAACTCGGCACTCAGCTGCTTCTGGGTTATCGTCGCAGTACTGTTCTAGAGAATTTTTCTTTTTATCTTGGCGTTGATGGGAAGCTTCAGCTTGTAATTCTTCTACCGCATCCCAAGCAGCAGCACACTCTGCGGAGTTACTGCCGTTAATATCACAGACAGCGCGGGCTTGTTCTACTTCTTGTTGAATTTGATCTTGAATGTTTTGGGCTTGAGTATCAGTCATTGTTTTCTTCTCGTTGTGTGATCTTTAGTCCTAGTATAGAAAAGTTACAAAAATTGCTATTCTTGTGTTCTATCAATCACCATTGTACCTAATTAACTGATACAGCTAATTTTGTAGTTTGATGTATCGATAACAATTACAACAATCTGTAAACTCTATACCAAATTGCTATTTATCTTTTAAGATTTTATGGATCTGGAGTGCAAAAACTTAACAATACAGTATTCTCGATGAGAAGCAGAACCGAAACACTCGCTATTCTGAAAGCGTATATGTAGCGCAAACGCCAAAGTTACCTCAACATGGTAAAGTTGACACAAACAAAGAATATCCTGAAATATCGCACTCTGTTCCCATACCACAGACACATTTCTAGAGTCAGTATTTGCAGTTCTCAACAAACTTGCTCGTTTCCCATCCTCAACCTAGTATAAAAAACTTAATCAGCGACAAAACAAACCCCAGCCCCAAAAACATGGCAGATCAAATGCAGTGGGCAAACGCCCTATCAACCCGTCCTTCCTTAGAAGCAGCTATAGCAGATGTAGTAGAACGGACTGTCTCATCGTTAACAGCACCTGCGGATTTAGGGTTAGTGTTTATTTCATCTGCGTTTGCGAGTGAGTATTCTAGAGTTTTACCTTTGTTGGCAGAAAAATTGTCTGTACCTGTATTAATTGGTTGTAGTGGTGGCGGTGTAATTGGTACTAGTCTGGGTGGAGAAACGCAAGAACTGGAAGCAGAAGCAGCTTTGAGCTTAACTTTGGCTCATTTACCAGGGGTAAATTTGCAAGTTTTTCATGTGGTTGCTGATGATTTACCTGATTTAGATAGTTCTCCAGATGCTTGGGTAGACTTAATTGGTGTATCACCATCGTCAACACCCCAGTTTATTATACTTTCTAGTGCCTTTTCTTCGGGAATTAACGACTTATTGCAGGGGTTAGATTTTGCTTATCCTGGTTCGGTGATTGTGGGGGGACAAGCAACGGCTGGGGGTTTTGCTGGTCGTTTGGCATTGTTTGCCCATGATAGTCGCAGTGGCATCAACCAGAGTTTATATCGTGAAGGGACGGTGGGTTTAGCTTTAAGTGGCAATATTGTGTTAGAGACAATTGTGGCACAAGGATGTAAACCGATTGGTCAGCCAGTGCAAGTTACCAAGGCTGAACGCAATATTATTTTGGAAATAGATGAGCAAGTCCCTTTGATGGTGCTGCGAGATTTGATTTCTAGCCTGAGTGAAGAGGAACGCACCTTGGCACAGCATTCATTGTTTGTGGGGGTGGCAATGGATGAATTTAAACTGTCTTTACAGCCTGGTGATTTTTTAATTCGCACGATTTTAGGAGTAGATCCCTCTGGAGGTGCGATCGCTATTGGTGATCTTGTGCGTCCTGGTCAACGTCTGCAATTTCACCTGCGGGATGCTCAAGCCTCTGCCGATGATTTAGCATTCCTCCTAGAACGATATCAACAACAATCAAGATTAAATTATCCTGCTGTTGGTGCTTTAATGTTCTCCTGTGTAGGCCGTGGTGAAGGATTGTACGGCAAACCCAATTTTGATTCTGAGTTATTTCGCCGTTATCTCTCTGATATCCCCATCGGTGGCTTTTTTTGTGGGGGAGAAATCGGCCCTATTGGTGGTAGGACTTTTTTACACGGCTATACCTCTGTGTTTGGGATCTGCCGACAACAGGAGTGGTAAGGTTTAGAGCTTTTATTGAAAGTGGCGGGAAACTCCATCCCCTTGTGGGTGGACGAGGTTGTTCCGCCCGCCGCTTAGGGCATAGGGCATTGGTAAGTAGTTCAACAAAATTAATTACACAAAAATAAGCCATCAAACTCTTATCCAGACTAGAAACTCATGTGTAAATAATTCTGTGCGATTACTTATGTTCTTTCTCATGCCCAATTCCCAATGCCCAATGCCCAAAAACACCATCCCCTTGTAGATGGAGTTTTTCATCTTCCAGGAGTTTTGTCTAATAGTAAGGTGCTGTTATTGTCAATAAAACTAGGTGTGCCAGTGTGAGCGATCGCGCTATAGGTTTGAATGTAATGGCGCACTTTTTGGGGAAAATGGGGATAATCTAACAACGCATCGCCATCGGCAATTGTTGCCCAAAAATCACGCAAACTGGGAGCTAGTTCTTGAGCTTGGGTAATCGGTAAATTTAATGGCGGTAGACTCAGTAATTTTACTAAGAAAGGAAAAGAGCGATCGCCCATCCATTGTTTTGATAAATGCTGTAAATTAGGAAAATCAGGTACTGACTCTACACGGTGAGATAGGATTTGCAGCCATTCTTTTCCTTGTTGATCTCGGTGAAACTCTAAAACCCGATAAGGATGGGGATAGCTGACTAAAGAACCAGTAGTAATATCATATACACCTTGGTCACAGGCAACATCCTGGACGTGTAAATGACCTGTAAATACTAGTCGGACTCCATATCTTCGGAGTAGCTGTAATACTTCTGGGGCATTTGCCAACATATAACGATTGGCCATAGGATGACGGGATTGATGAGGTAAATGCTCAACCACATTATGATGCACCATGACTAATACTAGTTCATCCCTAGCGGCGGCTAGTACCTCTTCTAACCATCTCATCTGTTGAGCATCTAAACGTCCTACCTGTTCACCCTGCTCATTAAAACAGTTAGAATTTAAACCAATTAACCGCACTCCTGGTAATAACTCTTGTGTGTAATAAAGTGCATTGGTATTTTCATAACCAAACTTGCGGTAATAACTGGGAAAATCAGCACAGGCAATTGATTGCTGATTCGCCATCAACACCGGCACATCATGATTACCAGGCACAACATAGGCAGGAAAAGGCAATTTAGATAACCTTTCTCGTAACCAAATGTGATTTTCTGGTTCACCGTGTTGTGTTAAATCTCCTGGCAGTAAAATAAAATCTAAATCAAGTTGTGTTAAATGTTCTATAGCACTCTCAAAGGCTGGAATACTCACTTCCACTAAATGAAAGCGACTAGGATGATCCCAGATGGTGTGAGGCAGCGCGATGTGTAAATCACTAACTACTGCAAAGCGAAAATTTAGCACCATTGATTTGCAAAAATTATAAAAAACGGTAGTTTAAAGCACACTTTTTTAAAAAGTATAACGTCTCCTTTGTCAAGCTGCGTAGGATTGCTTATACTTAATATTTTTATACATAGGGATTGGGGATTAGAATTTTGGATTTTGAATTTTGGATTTTGGATTTAAATCTACAATCTCAAATTCTTTACCCTACACCATTTTAAGTATGGGGTTCACTACACCCCACACCCTACCCTCCACACCGTGTTCATGCACTCTATAAACCCGCCAACCTGGGATAATTTATTTTCTGGTGTTCCCTAATAACGAAAACAGAAGGAGTACAATTTTGGCATTTATCCGCGTCCGTCAGCACGTTAATCCCCTAGCGCAGAAGTATCAACAACCAGTCAAACCAGTCGAGTGGGAAAAAATTTATGCTAATTTACATCAGCCACTACATTTAGATATTGGCTGTGCTAGGGGAAGATTTGTGTTACAAATGGCGCAGACAGAACCAAATTGGAATTTTCTTGGTTTAGAAATTCGAGAACCCTTAGTCATAGAAGCGAATAGATTGCGTTCTGAACTAGGTTTAACAAATCTCCATTATTTATTTTGTAATGCGAATAACTCATTGAAAGTGCTGTTATCTTCTCTTCCCGCAGGGATTTTACAGCGAGTTACTATTCAATTTCCCGATCCTTGGTTCAAAACTCGTCATGCTAAACGGCGTGTAGTACAACCAGAATTAGTAGCAGATTTAGCCGAATACTTAGCAGTTGGAGGAGTAGTATTCCTGCAATCAGATATGCAATTTATAGCACAAGAAATGCGCGATCGCTTTACAGAAAATCCCCATTTTCAAAAAGTCGGTACAGGAGAATGGCTAGAAGATAACCCCCTATCAGTCCCCACAGAAAGAGAAATTGCCACGCAAAATAAAGGTGAACCAGTATATCGCGTCTTATTTACCAAAGTTATCCCCTGCCTAGCCTGTTGACTCTGTACCTCTTCAGGGGTGAAAAATTCATGCACAATCTTTTGCTTTTTTAAGTAATGAGTAGTAAGTAATGAGTAATGAGTAAATACCCATTACTTATTACTTATTACTTATTACTTATTGAATTTGGTTCACCGATGATGACACCAAAACTGTATGAATAAAGAATAGGTAAATCTCATCAAAGTCAACACCCTGCCCCCTGCCCCCTTGCAGTCTTAATCAAATCAACCCCATTTCTCGCAACCCCTGGCGCAATCTATTAGCTTCTGAGGGGTTGTTCTGCTCATGGAGGAGAATGGCATTTTTAAAAGCGGTGACACTGGCTGGAACATTACCGACTTTTAGCTGTACTACCCCTAAATTTTGATAAGCTTCAGCATATTTGGGCTTAAAACGAATCGCTTTTTGGTAAGCTACGATCGCATCAGTAAACATTCCCAAGGCTTTGAATATCATCCCTAAATTGTAGTAACCAATAGCAAACTGAGGGTCAATTTTTAATGCTGTTTCATAAGCCTTTTTTGCACCGTTAATATCTCCGGCTGCTTTGAGTAAGTTACCAAGATTATTGTATGCGCCTAACTTGAGTATGGGATAAATAGGTAACTTAATTGCTGCTTGGTAATGAGAAATTGCTTTTTCAGGATTATTCAAGCGACTGAAAGCAATGCCTAAATGATAATAGAGTTCGTATAAAACTTCGTAATTTTCCTCATACTTGCTATTGTGAATTTTCTGGGTTGAGTTAATGCCCCGTTGCAATAACTCAATCCCTTGGTTAATTTTGCCAGTTTCCACATATAAAGCCCCCAACTTACTGCAAACATAAGGATCATCGGGGTGAGTTGCCAAAAACCCTTCCATTGTTGCTTGGGCTTTGGCGTGTTTATCATTTTGAGCGATCGCACTTTTTTGATAACCTGTGTGCAGAATCGCTACCCCTGGTAAATAACCGATTTCCCAACTTGGCTCTTTTTCCACGATACCGGCCACACTATCATCAATTAAGGCGTGATAGGGACGGTCAAAACGGATATCTGGATGATTGCGAAATAAGCGAGATACCAGAGAATAGGGAGATTGTTCCGCATCGACTTCACAACGCACCAGATTAATTAACAAATATTCATCTTGTGCGATCGCATTCTGCATCTGTGGAACAATTTCTGGTGTTAAAGTCTCATCAGCATCCAAAACTAACACCCAATCACTAGTCACATATTTTAACGCTGCATTCCGAGCCGCACTAAAATCATTACACCAGGCAAAATAATGCACTTTTGCACCAAATTCTTGGGCAATTTCCGGGGTGCGATCAATAGACCCCGTATCTACCACTACCATTTCATCTACAATATTTTTAACGCTGCTCAAACACTTAGGCAAAGCTTGAGCTTCGTTTTTCACAATCATACACAGACTAAGACTCATAAAATAATCGTTATATTATTTACCTTAATTCAACCTCCGCACCCCTCAGCGTCCCTTTGCGTTCAAATCATTTGGGACGCTAGCTGAGATTCAAAAATGTATTTTACATTTGAGCCAGCAAACACAGTCATTTTTTTTGATTTGCTTCAACACCCTTATCTACCTTCCCCCAACCCCGTTAACATTGCTAATTAGATTTCAGAGGCTAATATTCTAGAGACAACTACAGCTACTCAATTGAATAACTCACCAACTCAATCAACCATCCTGACTTGAACAGAGAATTTTATCCGAGAAAATAATATTTAATTATTACAAAAAGTTACAAAATTTGTCATATATTGGGTTTGCACCTATTTTTTTCGGTGTCTATCCTTGTGTGGATGCTAATAGATTCGCCTGAATACAAGCCATGAGTCAAATAGTTTGGATCGCTAGACACGCCAACCGTCTCGACTTCGTAAACCCTGATTGGTTTCTCACCGCAGAACGACGTTATGATCCACCTCTGTCTGAAGATGGTTTTGTTCAAGCCAAACAGCTAGCTAGACGGTTAAAACAAGAGAAAATCAGCCAGATTTTTGCTTCCCCTTTTCTGCGAACAGTACAAACAGCCAATGCGATCGCAGAAGCTTTAGATTTGTCCATTAAACTAGAGACAGGACTAAGCGAATGGCTCAACCCTGCCTGGATGACAGAAGAACCCGAAAGACTCTCAACACCAGCCTTAGCAGAATTATTTCCCAGGATTGATACCAGCTATACAGCCCAAATTGCTGCCAAATATCCTGAAACTCACGAACAGGTACGCGCACGCTCAGGACAAACTGCTAGATGCTTGGCATCAGAATACTTCCCCCATGATATTTTGCTAGTAGCGCATGGGGCTTCTGTACTAGGGGGAGCAATGGGTTTAGTCGGAGACATTGCCAAAACCGAAGTTAAAGCTTCCTTATGTTCTCTAGTGAAAGTCGTCCGCACAGAAGCAGAATGGTTACTGGAACTCAAGGGAGACACCACCCATTTAACTCAGGTAGAGGAAGTCATTCGTTTTGCTTGAAATTGGGCATTGGGCATTGGGCATTGGGCATTGGGGACTGGAGATTGGGGACTGGAGATTGGGGATTGGGGACTGGAAGCAAGAATGACTATTACTTATTTCTCACTCATAACTCATAACTCATAACTCATAACTCATAACTCATAACTCATAACTCATTACTCATTACTCATTACTCAGCACTCAGCACTCACAATTCACAACTCACTCACAGATAATTTTTATGACGTTGTTACTAGCAGGAGATATTGGTGGTACAAAGACTATTTTGCGGTTGGTGGAAATAGGGGAATCATCGGTGTTGCAGACTATTGATGAGGAAAGTTACCAGAGTGGAGATTTTCCTGATTTAGTGCCGATGGTGCAGCAATTTTTACTCAAAGCCAACGCAGGGACACCGGAAAAAGCGTGTTTTGCGATCGCTGGGCCAGTGGTCAATAATACAGCCAAACTGACGAATTTAACTTGGTTTTTAGCAAGCGATCGCCTAGCGCAAGAATTGGGGATTCCTCTAATTTCCTTGATTAATGACTTTGCGGCGGTTGGTTATGGCATTTTTGGTTTAACGAAACAAGACTTGTTGACGTTGCAAGTCGGTAAACACCAAAATGAAGCACCGATTGCGATTATTGGGGCTGGTACTGGCTTAGGACAAGGATTTTTAATTAAACAGGGTAATCACTATCAAGTCTTTCCCTCAGAAGGAGGACACGCTGATTTTGCTCCCCGCAACGAGTTAGAGTTTCAATTATTGAAATATCTCCTAGATAAACATGATATTCAGCGTGTGTCTGTAGAACGGGTAGTTTCTGGCCAAGGGATTGTCGCTATTTACCAATTTTTGCGCGATCGCACACAGGCTAGCGAATCTCCAGAAATCGCCCAAATCGTCCGCACTTGGGAACAAGAAGCCGGACAGTCAGAAAAAAGCGTTGATCCTGGGGCAGCTATTGGTAAAGCTGGAGTAGCAGGAAGCGATCGCCTCTCGCAACAAACTTTACAAATGTTTATCGATGCTTACGGCGCAGAAGCTGGAAATCTTGCCCTCAAACTCTTACCTTACGGCGGCTTATATATTGCTGGTGGCATTGCCCCCAAAATCTTGAGTTTGATCCAAAAGAGTAACTTTTTGTTGAACTTCACCCAAAAAGGCAGAATGCGCCCTTTACTAGAAGAAATCCCGGTGCATATTATTCTCAATCAACAAGTAGGATTAATTGGTGCGGCTTTGTGTGCTGCTAGGTTATAATCCCCAGATGGTTAAGGGTCAGGGTTGCTAGGCTTCCGAATCAAGTCATTTAAATCTTTAAATTCGTGACTGCTCTGATTAATGCGAAAAGCTGGCGCAAGGCTGAAACCAATACGTCTGAGTTGGCAGACTGGGCGGGTGCTATATCGCGTAAATGGCCAACCAACAGAAAATGGGTTTGAGGGGGTTGATGCTGGGCTTCAAATCTTTGAAAAGAAAGCGAAAGAGCCTAAATTAGATGCAGAGGTAGCCGTAGCTGAAGCTGGTGTAGCTTCGTAGATTTATCGAAAGCATTCAACAACAAATTTCTACCTCTGCAAAAATCTCATTGCAGAGGTAGAAGCACTTTTAATTGGCGATTACACTTTTTTCTAATTGTGTGTAATATCCGTCAGCATCAATCAAAAATAAAGTATCTTGTATTTGCTAATTTGGTTAAGCTTTTTTTAGATGTTTTCTTTTTAACATCACTCCAAAACCGCCAGCCAAAATAGAACTAAGGATAATTGAAGGTTCGGGAACTGATTTTGATTGATAATTAGCGTTACTCACTGACAAGATTGATGAGCCAAAAGTATCATCCGCATCGACAACACCAATGCCAATGTTGTAGATGCCAGATGTTGCAAAGGTATAACTAAAAGAAGAATTTCCAGCTAGAGGGATAACTGAGTCACTAATTGCCACAAAGGCGCGATCGCTGGAGAAAGTATCGTAAGTTAAAAAGGAATAATCAAAACTGATAACATCCCCAGCCAGAGCATTAAAAGTTCTCTTAATGGCAGAACCTTCTGTACCATCAAGACCAAGGTCTCCTGAATTGAGACCTAAAAAAGTTTCTAGGGAGTTAATATAAGTTGGGTCATTGCTGGAAACATTGTAGTTAGAAGCATCATCACTGCCATCTGAAAAGGCATTTGTTAGGGTTGCTTGACCTGGAACTGCGACAACATCACCTGACCTGTCCCAACTGCTCAAATTAATGCTGGCAGCAAAGGAGGGGGAGACAATGGTCAAACCACTCAAGCTGAACAAGCTGAAGACTATAGCCTTGTGGATTCTTTGTTTGATAAAAGTTGTAGCCAACATATTAAACTCCTACAGTTAAATTAAAACAGGTTGCCCGTATAAATACTTGTAAACACAAGCCTTTACTTTACCCTGCAAAGAAAAACTTGGAGGGTAAAGCAAAGCCCTAAAACACGAAGTTGCTGGGGCTATTGAGAGAGGCTGGATTTGTTAAGTTCACTGTGATAAAAGGTCTGAAGATGTCACCAGCAGCGAGTCCATCAGTGTCAATTTGCACGCTGAAATTGCTGGCACTAGTACCCTGCACAACTTTTACATAGCCGTCGGCTATGGCATTAGTGCCGTTGTAGCCTCCTGTGACTAGGCTATCGAGCAGTTGAGTTAAGACAATACTATCCTTGCCGACCTCAAAATCAGTAATTGTATCCCCGCGATCGCGGAGGCTAGTATAGACAAATTGATCATTACCGCCGCCGCCTGTAAGGAAATCTGCGCCTTGAAAACCGGTAATTATGTCATTAAGAGCAGATCCGACTAGGTTATCTCTACCGGAAGTCCCTGAGATAGTATTAAAAGGCTCTTCAGGTGGTAATTCGATGATTTCGAGCAATTTTCTCACCAATTCATCGTCTGTTGTAGCCGTGAGGAAGTCACCCCCAGTAGAGTCTGCTATGTCTTTAAGGGCAGACGTATCAACAAAACTTGGCCCAGTAAATATGGTAAATATTTGCACTTGTGCCGTAGTCGGGTCAGGATTTATGGGGTCGTCGGAT
>JBODRP010000170.1:0-11590 GCA_050633005.1 Trichormus sp.
CAGATGATGGAGACAAATTTTTGGGCTTATCTCTACACAATTCAAGCTTTGTTACCCCATTTTCTCCAAAGAGGTACGGGGACAATAGTCAATGTGGGTTCTATCGGGGGGAAAGTTCCGTTACCTTATATGACTGCCTACTGTACCAGTAAATATGCAGTTACAGGTTTAACAGATACTTTACGCCTGGAATTAGAGCCGAAAGGTATTCATGTGTGTGCAGTACAACCCAGCGTTACCAACAGCGATTTTATGGAGCGATCGCAATTTCGGGGTAAAGATGAACAAGAAGCCCAAAAGTATCGCCAGCAAATGAGCGATGTCTTAACTTCTCAAATAGCCAGTCAGCCCCAAGATGTAGCGCAAGCCATTTGGGATGTTGTGAAAAATCGCAAAGATGAGGCGATCGTTGGTTCAGGCTCAGTTATCGCCAATATTTACCGATTTTTCCCAGGTTTAATGCAACGACTCATGCAGCGATCAACATCAAATTAATTCGCAATTCACAATGGATTGTTGGTGCGTGACGCTATAAGTCTCATGACTACGTTCAAATACTTTCGTAGCGTCACACAACGGCAATAAAGCGGGAGGAAAATCCACACCGCTTTTTGCCTCCCCTACATAACTACATAACTACATAAAAAATATGCCAGTTGCGTAAGTTCTAAGAGGATAAATCATCTTTTGGTTGTAATTTTCTCTTTTAATATTATGCTTTGAATTAGAGAAATTATTAATTAATTTTTTACCTATAGATAGAGTGAATCCTGATTATTAGTCACTACCATTAATCAAGTGACTAATCTATGTTTTTATGACTAAAAATCATCATGAATACCAACAGGATGAATATAATTCTATAGATATTGAAATTTACCAATTTATCAATAAATTCAAAATTGGAGTTTGGTTTTTTGGTATTCCCTCTTGGATTTTTGGCATAACCGATAGAAGTATGGCAGCTTTTGCTGATGGTTATGTATCTCCAACAGAACTTGTACAATTGTTGATCACATCTTTCTTTTTTATAACTTGGCTGTATTTAAAACCAGCAGATAGATTTGATCAAAATATTGATATTAACGAAAATAAAGGATATTTGTGTCTATCTCAAGGACAGATAAAGAAAAGGCACATGATTAGTCAAGAGTATATTTTGCCTTTTCCTTATCTGTGTCAAATTTATCATCTTTTAAATCTTAAGCATTTAGAAACTGTTCACAATTTCAGTTTAAATAACTTGAAAGTTTTGAATATTAGTGATTTTCAGCCAACTAATATTGGTGGTATCATCAAGTTTGAAACCCTTTTAGATTCTCCTATTAATGCTCTGAAAATTTGGAGACAGCCTGTAGTTGAGGTTGATTTAATATTACATAATCCTCATACTATTGAATTAAGTATTCCAGTTTATAATAATAAAAGAATAATTGTCATATTTTATGCTTTTCCTCTAACGGAGAAAGAACACCGATTATTTATAGAGATTTATAGTGATTTGAAATGGCCT
Organism: Trichormus sp.; assembly: GCA_050633005.1. Taxonomy (GTDB): domain Bacteria; phylum Cyanobacteriota; class Cyanobacteriia; order Cyanobacteriales; family Nostocaceae; genus Trichormus. Next base: position 1,514 of record JBODRP010000170.1, read on the forward strand.
AAACCAATATTGCAAATACTATTGCATTTTGCTTCTTGCTTAACTCTCTTTGAAGATTTACCTTATCTGCGTAAGTTGGCTGAACTGGATATTGAGCGTTTATTTAAATTGAGTCGGTTATCAAAACAAGCGAATATGTTGCTATTTAAAAGATTTGTGGAATTATATGGCTCAAGTCGAGAAAACATGAAATTAATTGAAGGCAGCGATTGAAAGGTTCGTAGTCAGGACTTCAGTCCTGATTGTTCTGACTACAGCGATCATATAACCTGGGGCGATCGCTAAGACTAAAAAACCGGGTTTCTTTAAGCTGAGGGATGTGAAGACTAAAAAACCGGGTTTCTGAACGAAAGATTAAGGTTTTAAGCTGAGGAATTTGCAAGAAACCCGGTTTTTAACCGAGGTGCAAGACTTTTTTCTCTGTTGAGAAACTGTTATGCTGAGGAAAATCAGTATAATCTCGCAATATTATTGTTAAATTATGGAAGCAGTAACATTAACAGCCGTAGGAACTGCGATCGCTACTATAGTTTTAACTAAGGCTTTAGAAAAAACAGGCGAAAAGCTGGGAGAAGCAGCAATAGAAAAAAGTAACGAGTTAATCACACAGCTACGCCAAAAAAATAAGCTGCCCTTGTTAGCCAATACGTCACAGGAAGACACACAGCAGCCGTTAGATTATGGTCAAGCTGTGTTTGAATTGAAAGCCGCAGCCGATACAGACACCGAAATTGCTCAATCAGTACGGGAAGTAGAAGCAGCCGTAAATGATGCCCACAAGCCGCAAAGGTTCAGGCTTTAGCAAATGACCTCAACTCACAACCAGCAGGTGTAATCAATAATGCAAAATTAGCTGAACTTATTAAAAAATTAGTTCAGGTAGGTACTAACTATGGTGGTATACACCTCTGACTACAGTCGCCTGTTGGGGAACAGGTAAAGCCAAAAACCTCTGGTGAAATACCGCAAAATTTACCCCTGAGTGGGGTGGTGAAATTTGTCGGACGTGATGAAGAACTGCAAAAACTCCATCAACTTTTGAAGGAAAATAACCCAGTAGCCATTGCGGCTATTTTGGGAATGGGTGGACTGGGTAAAACAGAACTCGCCTTGCAATATGCCATGACTCAGCGCGAAAACTACAAAGGTGGACTGTGCTGGTTACAGGCAAAAGTTGAGGATGTGGGGGTTCAAGTGGTGCGGTTTGCCAGAACTCAGCTTGATTTAAAGCCACCAGAAGAATTTGATTTACCTGCACAAGTACAATACTGCTGGCGGAATTGGCGTGAGGGTAATGTGCTGCTAGTGGTGGATGATGTTACAGATTACCAGCAAATCAAATCTTACCTACAGGGCGCATCTTCCAGATTTAAAGTGTTGATGACTACCCGCAAAAAGTTGGGTGCAGCTATCAAGCAATTATCTTTAGATGTATTACAACCAGATGCAGCCTTGGAGTTGTTACGGTCTTTGCTGGCAGAAACACCAGAGCGAATTGACAGAGAATTAGATGTAGCAAATCAATTGTGTGAATGGCTGGGGTATTTGCCTTTGGGTTTAGAGTTAGTGGGGCGATATCTGGCGCGAAAACCGGATTTGTCCCTACGGGAAATGATGCAGCGTTTAGAGAAAAAGCGATTAGAACAAGCTGCACTGATGAAGCCAGAAGCCGATATGACAGCACAATTGGGAGTGCAAGCAGCCTTTGAGTTGAGTTGGCAAGAATTAGCAGAAGATGATAAGCAATTAGGCTGTGTACTCAGTTTATTTGCCGCCGCACCCATACCCTGGAACTTAGTAGAACAGTGCTTAACAGAGAAAGATGAGGATGAGTTAGAAGAAATTCGGGATGATAAATTATTGAATCTGCATCTACTCCAGCGCAAAGGTGAGGGAATCTATCAACTACATCCCCTACTGCGGGAATTTTTCCAATCTAAGTTTACAGGTTTAGAGCAAGCAGAGGAATTTAAGCGATCGTTTTGTCAGGTAATGGTAGCAGTTGCTAAAAAAATTCCTGAGACTCCCATACTTGAAGAAATTAACGCTGTTTCCCTTGCCATACCACACATAGCTGAAGTAACAAACAATCTCATTCAATACGTCAGTGATGAAGATTTAATTTGGCCTTTCGTCGGCTTGGGTAGCTTCTATGAAGGACAAGGGTTATATACCCAAGCCGAACCTTGGTATCAGCAGTGTTTATCAACAGTACAAAACCGCTTGGGAGACAATCATCCCCATGTCGCCATCAGCCTCAACAACTTAGCATTACTCTACCAATCCCAAGGAAAGTACGACCAAGCCGAACCCCTGTATCTCCAAGCTTTAGAACTCGATAAACGCCTGCTGGGAGACAATCATCCCGATGTCGCCACCAGCCTCAACAACTTGGCAGCACTCTACAATAACCAAGGAAAGTACGACCAAGCCGAAACCCTGTATCTTCAAGCTTTAGAACTCTCTCAACGCCTGCTGGGAAACAATCATCCCCATGTCGCCCACAGCCTCAACAACTTGGCAGCACTCTACAATGACCAAGGAAAGTACGACCAAGCCGAAACCCTTTTACTCCAAGCTTTAAAACTCAGACAACGCCTGTTGGGAGACAATCATCCCCATGTCGCCACCAGCCTCAACAACTTGGCATCACTCTACGAGTCCCAAGGAAAGTACGACCAAGCCGAAACCTTTTTACTCCAAGCTTTAAAACTCAGACAACGCCTGTTGGGAGACAATCATCCTGATGTCGCCACCAGCCTCAACAACTTAGCATTACTCTACAAATCCCAAGGAAAGTACAACCAAGCCGAACCCCTGTATCTCCAAGCTTTAAGACTATCTCAACGCCTGCTGGGAGACAATCATCCCGATGTCGCCAGCAGCCTCAACAACTTGGCAAATCTCTACAATGACCAAGGAAAGTACGACCAAGCCGAACCTCTGTATCTCCAAGCTTTAGAAGTCTCTCAACGCCTGTTGGGAGACAATCATCCTGATGTCGCCACTAGCCTCAACAACTTGGCATATCTCTACGATTCCCAAGGAAAGTATGACCAAGCCGAAACCCTGTATCTCCAAGCTTTAGAACTCTCTCAACGCCTGCTGGGAGACAATCATCCCTCAGTCGCCACCAGCTTCAACAACTTGGCATCACTCTACAAATCCCAAGGAAAGTACGACCAAGCCGAACCACTGTATCTCCAGGCTTTAGAACTCTCTCAACGCCTGTTGGGAGACAATCATCCCCATGTCGCCACCAGTCTCAACAACTTGGCATCACTCTACAATGACCAAGGAAAGTACGACCAAGCCGAACCCCTATATCTCCAGGCTTTAGAACTCTCTCAACGCCTGCTGGGAGACAATCATCCCCATGTCGCCAGCAGCCTCAACAACTTGGCAAATCTCTACAATGACCAAGGAAAGTACGACCAAGCCGAACCCCTGTATCTCCAGGCTTTAGAACTCTCTCAACGCCTGCTGGGAGACAATCATCCCCTTGTCGCCACTAGCCTCAACAACTTGGCTAAACTCTACTATTCCCAAGAAAAGTATAACCAAGCTGAACCCCTGTATCTCCAAGCTTTGAATATTTTCGAGCGAAGTTTAGGAGCGAATCATCCTAATACTGTGACTTGTCGTGAGAATTTAGCAAATTTACGCGATTCTCTCTAATCAGAACACGAAAATTTACCTTCCCAACCGCATCACTCTAGCTTTTATCTCCAAGTTTCCTGTTTTGAACACAAAATTTCATGTTCATAACCCGAACTTTCGTGTTGCAAACGAGAATGTTCCTGTTTTTAACTAAAGTATTCTTGTTTCCAGGTGAGAACGTTCTTGTTCTAAACGAGAATGTTTCTGTTTCAAACGAGAACTTTCCTGTTTCCAGTGAGAATGTTCTTGCTGCAAAGGAGAATTTTCTAGTTCTGAGGTTGAATGATGGTGTTATGAATATAGAAGTTCTCGTTTGTATGCAATACACTCTAACCTCTCTCCAAACCTCTCTCCTTGTAGGAGAGAGGCTTTGAGCTTTACCCGGATTTCTCACCAATTATTGCAACCTCAGTCCAGAGTAGGGGCGGGTTGAGCGAAATATTCGTGAATGATTTGAGCATATCTGTGAACCCGCCCCTACTGTTTGTGAGAAATGCGGCTTTACTCCCCTTCCCTTGTAGGGAAGGGGTTGGGGGTTAGGTCTGTATCTGACTGAATCACCGCAAACGCTGATTCTAACGCCTGTAAGCGAACCTCAGTCCAGAGTAGGGGCGGATTGAGCGAAATATTCGTGAATGATTTGAGCATATCTGTGAACCCGCCCCTACTGTTTGTGAGAAATGCGGCTTTACTCCCCTTCCCTTGTAGGGAAGGGGTTGGGGGTTAGGTCTGTATCTGACTGAATCACCGCAAACGCTGATTCTAACGCCTGTATGCGGCTTTCCACCTGATTAATTTGGGCTGACAAGGTGAAAGAGGACTCATGGTTATGCTGACAGAATCGCTGCAAGTCAAGCTGGGTAATGCGCCGTTCGACTTGTCCACGGGTAACGACTATCCAAACATGACGATGATGTGCGATCGCATCTTCTACTATAGATTCAATTGCTAGGGCAGCTGTTACCCCAATACTAGGAACTTCACTCAAATCTAAAACTATTGCTTGATAGTTCTGTACGAATGACATCCGGCGAGAGATGCTTTTAGCTGCACCAAAGCTCATTGGCCCCCCTAATTTAAGTAGCAAAATATCCCCTCCGGCTTGGGTGAGGATTTCTTGCTCGGTGGGAGTGAGATTTTGATCATCAGTAGGTTCAGTAATGACTTGGATATTATCACTTTGGACATCGGTTAAGCGTTTAATAGTTAGGACATTGGCAATAAACGCGCCTACTAATACCGCCGTAATCAAATCTACAAATACGGTTAAAAATAACACCAAATACATCAATCCCGTACCCTTCAAAGAAAGACGGGGCGCACGTTTGATAAATCCCCAATCGAGAATATCAATACCTACTTTCAATAAAAGTCCTGCCAACACTGCATTAGGAATCTGCGCTGTTAATGGACTTGCCCAAAACACAACTAACAGCAGTACCAAAGCATGAATCATCCCAGATAAGGGCGTTTTCCCCCCAGCTTGGACATTGACAACTGTCCGCATGGTTGCGCCTGCACCAGGTAATCCGCCAAATAACCCCGCTAACATATTGCCAATTCCTTGCCCTATTAATTCCTTGTCAGAATCATGCTGAGTACGGGAAATATTATCAGCTACCAAGGAAGTTAACAGAGAATCTATCGATCCCAACACCCCTAACATCAACCCATACCTGAGCATATCTGCTAACTCGCGGATATTAAAGGTAGGCATTCGGAAGGTGGGGAAGCCGCTAGGAATCTTCCCAATGCGCTCTATATCAGCATCTTTGAATACCACCACTGAAATAATTGTTACTACCACCAATGCTAATAGAGGGGACGGGATAATCCGATTTAGTTTGCGTGGAGAGGCAAAGACAATGATCAAGGTGAGCAATCCCAGCCCGATAGCCACCCAGTTAGGATTACTGAGATAGGTGGGTAGTTTTTGTAGAGTTGTGACTACGCCACCCGTGCCGGCATAACCCAACAAGGGGGGTAATTGGAGGAAAATGATAATTACACCAATCCCTGACATGAAGCCAGAAATGACGGTGTAGGGCAGGAGGGTGATATATTGTCCCAGACGCATCACCCCAAACAGGATTTGCATTAGTCCGCCCAACATGACAACGGTAAATGCAATTTCTAACCCCGTATCGGGATAACGCCCCATCAAGGTAGCAATCACGGTTGTGACTACCACAGTCATTGGCCCTGTGGGACCAGAAACTTGGGCTGGTGTTCCGCCAAATAGGGCAGCAAAAAAGCCGACGATGATCGCACCATAAAGTCCCGCGATCGCTCCTGCACGGGAAGCAACACCAAAGGCTAGGGCTAAGGGTAGAGCCACAATCGCCGCAGTTAAGCCCCCAAATAGGTCGCCGCGCCAATTGCGAAAGTGAATTTTGTTGATAGGATTAATAGACACCGCATTATTACTCTCAATTAGAATTTTTGATCAACGAAAGACCAGTACGGGAATATTGCTGCTGCGAAGAATTTGAACTGTGGTGCTACCAATTACTAAATGACGAATACGGCTATGTCCGTAAGCCTACATCATCGAAAAATAAAAAATTAATTCGGGCTTGGAAGTGATTATTAAGCCAAGCTGCATATCGATATATATTTTCAGCAAAAGCTGAACCATCTGTACAAAGTAAAATGTTTTTCATAGTTGTTTTAACCCTTGTTAATCAAAGGGTCTAAAGGCAATCTACTGTTAGACCTAAAATAGTCTATTTATCAATGTAATTCTGTAATTAATAATTCTTAATTTCCTGTTCTGATCTGCTCTGGTTGTACGCAGTTATAATTAGTATAAAAGATTAGATAAGTAATAAGTAATAAGTAATAAGTAATAAGTAATAAGTAATAAGTAATAAGTAATGAGTAATAAGTAATAAGTAATGAGTCATGAGTAATGAGTAATGAGTAATGAATGAATACCCATTATTTATTAGAAAATTTGTTTGAAAAGACTTGATAAATCGCGGTTGCAAATGAGTATTTTTTGCTCTCATGAGCCGGATTTGCTCATAATTGATGATTAGGAATATATGCCCCTCGTTCGTCTGAATTTTGGGGCAATTACGTTGATTTTTTCTAAGCTCGTGCTAGTAAAGGAGCAGCAGCTAAAAGAGTTTGGGTGTAGGGATGCTGGGGATGAGCAAAGATTTCTTTTGTCGCACCCAGTTCGACAATTTTACCACCGTGCATCACGGCAATGCGATCGCACAAAAATCTCGCTAACCACAAGTCATGGGTAATAAACAAATAAGTTAACTCAAACTCCTCTTTTAATTGCAACATCAAATCCAGCACTTGCGATTGCACACTTGCATCTAACATACTCACAGGTTCGTCGCAGATTACTAGTTTAGGACGAGTAATGAGCGCACGGGCGATCGCAACTCGTTGTTGTTGTCCCCCAGACAAGTCAGATGGATAACGTTGATAATATAATTCCGGTGGTGTTAAGCCGACTTTCTCCAACATCCATAAAACTTGTTCTTTGGCTTTAGCTGCATCAGCTAAATTGTGTATTAATAAAGGATCACCGATACTTTGTCCCACCGTCATCGAAGGGTTGAGACAAGCGTGAGGATCTTGAAACACCATCTGAATTTGTCGCCGGGAAGCGCGAATTTCTTGACGTGATAGCTTTGTTAAATCCTGTCCTAAAAATTCCACTTTCCCCGATGTGGGACGAATTAACTGTAAAATTGTCCGAGACAGTGTACTTTTACCACATCCCGATTCACCAACTAATCCCAGAATTTCCCCTGGATATAATTCCAGATTAATCCCATCTACAGCTTTAATAGTTTGACTTTCTCCCTTAAACAGTCGCTCGATAAAGTTAGGCTCGATAGTGTAATACTGCTTGAGTTCTGTTACTCGCAATATTGGGGAGTGGGGATTAGGAAGGGGTGACTGGGAAATATTTTCAGTCCCCACCTCATCAACAGATTGAATATGTAACGCTGCTTGTAGGAGCGATCGCGTATATTCATGTTGGGGATTCTTAAACACCGCATCAGTAGAACCCATTTCAACCATTTTGCCTTGGTACATTACGCCAATGCGATCGCAATATTCCGCCACCATTGCTAAATCGTGAGAAATTAGCAGCAGTGCCATATTTTCCTCACTACACAGGCGGGTTAATTCTTGTAAAATTTGGGCGGAAACGGTGACATCTAGACTAGTGGTAGGCTCATCTGCGACAATCAATTTAGGATTGAGAAGAAGGGCTAGTGCGATCGCTACCCGTTGACGCATCCCCCCGCTAAACTCATGGGGATATTGATTCCACCGACTCGCCGGAATTTTCACTTTCTCTAAAGTCGCCAGTGCTTTTTCCTTAGCTTCCTTAGCCGATAACTCTGGTAAATGGGCTTGCAAAGTTTCAATACAGTGATTCCCAATCGTCATCAGGGGATCAAGTCGCGTCATCGGATCTTGGAAAATTAATGCTACAGCCTCCCCCCGAAATTTCCGTAATTGAGGCAGAGTTAAATCAAATACCGATTCCCCTTGAAATGTCACCCGCCCTTCCACACGGCTAGAACTTGGTAATAGACGCATTGCCGCCCGCCCCAAGGTAGACTTACCACAACCCGATTCACCAACTAACCCCATTCTTTCCCCAGGTTGCAGTGTAAAAGATACGTCATCAACTGCCCACTGTATTCCTTCGCCACTACGCTGGGGATAGGCGACGCGCAAATTTTCGATACAAAATAAGTCTTTACTCATAGTTTAGTTATCAGCCCAAAGGCACTAGCTGGGATAATTTTAAATTTAAGCTAGTGTATCAAATTCTTTACTAGACTACTGCCCATAAATAAAATAGATCCCAGACTTCTGTGAAAGTCGGGGATCTTGTTTCTGATAAATTATTTAATTTGACTGCAAAAAAGCTAATTATCTGGCTTGTCTGATAAAAATTACTTGACAATTACTGCCACCGTAACGCTGACAGGTGCTAACAGCAAACCTTTCTGCTAAAGCTTGGCTAGTTCCCCATCCTGTACCATAACTACCATCAGAACCTACAGCTAACGCACCCCAAGCATTTCTAAACCATAGAGGAACTGTGCAATCTTCAGCCTGACTATCACGCACACAATTCCTTAAAGCCCCATTAATAGCTGCTTGCTTGGAACTAGCAAGTGCTGATGAATAAGTTTGGGTAGAAGGAGAGTAAGAAATTGCCCCAAATACGTTTCTAGATTGTGCATTGGCAGACTGAGTTACTCCTGATAATAAGGAAAATACTGTGATGGCAGCCAATACACTTTTCTGAAAATAGTTTTTCCGCATTATGCCTTAATTCCCAAATTATATAAGTGAGGTCTATTACTTAGAAAATCGCTACTATACCCTTGTGAGTATTGCAACTATTATTAACTAAATTCACTAGCTTCAGGATTCGCATTTATACTAATTTTTATATAAAGGTGTCATTTATAAAATCATCAATTTTATTTAATTCTTATGTAGAAAAATAATTCTTCAGAAAATAAATTCCTGATTGTCAGCATTTAGTTCTGGTTTTTTTAATTTATTAATTCTATTGCGAGAAAGCACGGAGGTGCGTACAAGTATTAAAATAGACAATATTAATTGTAATCAAGAATTATCTGATGGCAGTAAGAGTATGAAATGCAATGCTTTAAGAAATATTTAGCTGTGATGCGATCGCCCATACTCATTTTATATCTTGAACAATCAACTGTTTAATATCAAATCTCAGTAAAAACCCTGGTTTTAGGGAACACCAAAAAATAAATTATCCGAAATTAATGGTTGGGTAGGGTGCGTCAGTATGAATAATTTCTGAATATAGTTAGGTTTTATCGTACTGACGCATCCTAAAGCTGAGATATTTGTTTCTTTGGAAGTCCATTAGCGAATCAGTATAACAACAATAAAATCTCATTTTTGTATAGTTTTAATATGTTTCAAAAGCTAGATATTCAAGCAATATTTTTTAAATTATTTTCCCGACTATTTAAATTGCGTCCATCTCAGTTAATCACTGTTACAGTTGTACTAACTCTATTCTTATTTGTACCTCAAACATGGATTACTTGGCGGGCTTATCATAATTTTAATCAAATCATTAACCATGAATTAAAACTACAAAACCTCAGTGATCAAATTAAGTATTACGATGAAGTTTTAACCATGTCAGCGCGGATGAATGCTGCTACAGGTAATTCTATTTGGGAAAAAAGATATCGTAAATTTGAACCTTTACTAGATGCAACAATTAAAGAATCTATTCGACTTGCACCCCAAGCTTATGATAGTCAAGATGTCAAAGAAACCGATGCAGCAAATCAACGTTTGGTTGCAATGGAATATAAATCTTTTGAATTAGTTAACAAAGGAGAAACCCTCGAAGCACAATCACTTTTA
>JBODRP010000171.1:0-11532 GCA_050633005.1 Trichormus sp.
TTACCTTGTAAATGAATACTACCACTACCTTCACCGCTCGCATCTACTACTCCTCGATTGGTTAGTTGAATATTCTGGAAGTTCTGCACATTTTCATATCCCAAAATCCAATTTTGGTTATTAGTTTTAATCTCAACTAAGCTATTATTCCCAACACTTCCTAGCTCAATTCTTCCCTGGCTAGCGGTAATATTTCCACCCTCCAATATTAAATCACCACCTACCAAGGCCAAAGTTTTACCTGATGCCACCTGTAAACCAGCAGGTGAGTTCAAGCTATTAGTTGCTCCTTTGAAACTGGCTTGAGATTGATTATGAATGGCAGCAGCATGAGTTCCGAATTGTAAGCCTATAGGAACACCTACAGCTAACAGTGGTACAGTTTGAGGATTGGTAGCACTAAACTGGATGTTATCGTTAAAGTTAAAACTACTAGCTGTGCTAGCTATAAATGAACCTTTAATATCTAAAGCAGCATTGGACTTAAAAACAATCCCATGAGGATTAATTAAGAATAAATTGGCTGTATCATTAGCTTTGATAGTCCCATCAATATCAGAAATGGAATTGCCTGTTACCCGGCTAATAATATTTTGAATATTTGTTGCATTGTTGAAGTGGGCTGTAGTGCCTTGAGGTAAGGAAAATTGATCAAAACTGTGGAATAAATTATTGCCACGAACTGCGCCACCATTTATTTGATATACACTGTTGCCATTCACTGGTGTTTCTGTAATCACTGAATGTTCAGAGCCTAAAGAATCATCTGCTTTGATCTGGGCTAAAGCACAACTGGCGGATAAAGTCAATACACTAGTACTTGTTAAAACACTTACTAGCCCTAATATCCAATAGCGATCGCTTTGAGTCTGATACATTAAAAACTTTACACCCCAATTTATTCAGTACTAAAAATTAAATATATAGGAATCCGACTTAATTATTGAAATTACTTACGTAGGTAGGGAACGGGGTTGAGGGTTGGGGGTTGGTTTTTAAATATGAAAAAATGTAAAGGTGTAACTATTAAAATTCCTTACACCCCCACACTATAAATTAGTGATCTATCCTATCCAGCAACCTTTAGGATCTCCATCGATAGGGCAAGGTATGATAAATGATATTTTTTGTTCTATAGTCGGCTTTCTCACCATAAAGAAAGGTTGCATTTCCTGTTCATTATTGACAGTATCGCTAGTGTCCAATTGATTGAAGTCTATTGTGTATTGCAGTTTCAGTATGTCTGGATTTGATATACCGTATTTTTCCAGAACCTGATTTAACTTAGATGTATTCAGGATTGCTAGTAATTCTTGTTTAATCTCTTGTTCAAATTCTGCCAATGTTTCAGAATCTAAGACTATTGGTTCTAGATTGTTAGAAGTCATAACTATTTGTCATCCTTGCAAGCTATGTAGATGTAGAAGTTAAGGTAATGTCGATCAATAAATTTTGGCTAGATATTTTTAAGCTAAAAGAGTAGGACTCCCAAATTTTACTTAACTTCACTTAATTACTGCTACATCTTACTGAGGCAAAATTATGCCGTAAGTTATAAAAATTTACATAAAAACTAACTAGACAAAAAAACCAGCCTCCCACAGCTGGTTTAAAAATATTCATTCGCGTTGTCTTCTCAATAGAGTTAAAACCCAGTTGCGAGTTCCCAAAACGCAACGAGCAACTTTTCTTAACAATATTGTAACAGCCAACACAGTTTTTTTGAAGAAATTTACCAAAACAAGATACAGCTAAAGAAAATTAGCCTCTATCTTTGAGAAGATTTCAAAAAAGCCTCTCGATAGAGTCATAGACAGAGGAAAACTTAGCTTGAACGGGCAGAAGCCCCACACTTACCACGAAGTGGAAGTGTTGGGATGAATGACTTTCTCGGTGAGGAGTCCCACCCCCGACCAATAATGACTGTCAATCAATTTTAGATTTTGAATTTTAGATTTTAGATTATCCCCATACATTAATGTAGGGGCTTGAATCTAAAATTTTAGATTTTGGATTTTAGATTTATGCCATGTAGCTTGCTTCTCGCGGAGCGAGTATAAATTCAGCAGCCAGTTACGTGGGCGGGTTTCCCGACTTGAGTAAACTGGCGCGGGCTTGAAACCTTTTTAAATTTTGGATTTTGAATCTTCAATCCAAAATCCAAAATTTAAAATCTAAAATTCGGTCACTCATTGAGAGAGTGGGGTGGGCGACGTAGCTTGCTTCCCTGAAAGGGTATCGCCAAGTTCCTAATATATTCACGAATAATATCTGTTTTGGTTCTTCCTGAATCTTTTGCATACTTTTCTAGTATTTCCATTTCTGATTGCTCTACACGGATATTTAAAACTACTTTTACCATTGCATTGTAGTGATATTTCCACTACAATAATACTAGATGGCAAAGCCGTAGCTTGCTTCCCGTAGGGTAAATGCTGGTCATCTCTACTGAACCTTGACAACTCAGAGTATGGGGTTCTACCCAGTAACAGACATTTGTGTGTCGCTTCTGTGGGTAGGTAAAACTCTGACAGTACAGAGGATTGAACATTTGTCTTGAAAAGTTGTTCATGGGGGAAACCCCCAAGACCACACTTTTCGCTTTGTACTTGTTCAACTGTGCGGAGGGGCATCTCGTACAGTCTAAACAAAGCTCAGTTAATGTCCGACGGGATACCGGGAGTCGCTGAGAAGCCCACACTGTAATGCTTGCAGTCAGTGTGGGAGTATGTCACGCAACAGATAAAATTAACCCTTCACAAGCTAGTAGTGCTTTCGGAAAAGCAGACTTGACTTCACTTTGAACTTTGTCCAAAAAATCATCGTTGTCATCTGGGTGATGATGAGAAATCACTAACTGCTGCACATTTGCTGTCTGAGCTATTTCTACAGCTACTTGCCATAGAGAATCAGCACAGTCATGATCGTGAGATGTAGGCGGGGTATAAGTAGCATTAGCAATCAACAAATTCACCCCTTGAATAATTTGTAGAATATCCTCTCGTTCTACTTGATCTGCGCGATCGCTTAAATCTGTAATATAAGCCACACTATAATCTTGCCAGCTCACGCGGTAGCCAATTGATCGCTGATTTTGGTTAATCAGTGTAGTTTTAATGACAATATCATCTAGTTTGACTTCACTGTTAGGGGTGATATTTTTAAACTGCAATTCAGACTGCATCACCTGTAGGGGATAGGGAAAGTGTGGTTGCAGCATTTGATCACACAGAGATTGTTTGATGGAAGCCCCATTAGAAGCAGCCCCACCATAAATATAAAAGCAATTGTGTGGAATAAAGGCGGGTGCAAAAAAGGGAAACCCTTGAATCCGATTTGATTGGGAATTGGTAAAAAATAAATGGGCTTCTAATGGCTGTTGTAAGTGCTGCCAAGTTTTGCCCAGTATACGTAAACCAGTACCACCATCGAAAATTAAGTTTTTACCGCCTACCTGCATTTCTACACAAGCAGTATTACCCCCATAGCGGCTGGTGTTACCGTCTGGGGTGGGAATTAAACCCCTAACACCCCAAAATTTGAGAACAAAATCACCGACAAGCCCACTTGGTGAGTTGGCTGAATTTTCAGTTAGGTAGACTTGAGAACCTGACAGATCAATATTTGACATTGTTTTTGCATTTAGACCTTACTGAGCAGGTCATCATAGTGTCGCACTTCCAAAATTCGGTTTTGTTCGTCCACAAGGACTACCGTAGGAGTGTAACCTTTTAACTCTTCTGGAGTAAACTGCCCGTAAGCCATTATAATCACGCGATCGCCGATCATGCCTAGACGGGCGGCAGCCCCATTTAGTTCAATAATTCCCGAATGGGCTGGGGCAGGTATAGTATAAGTAACGAAACGTTCACCGTTAGCATTGTTCACTACTTGCACTTGCTCGTAGGGCAGAATGCCAGCTTTGTCTAATAAAATTTGATCGATGCTGATACTACCCACATAATTGATGTTTGCGCCCGTCAGGGTGCAATTGTGAATTTTTGCTAAAAGGAGGGTACGCTGCATTTCGTTTCAAGATTATATGGCAATTTATCTAGTTGGCTGAGTCATGAATAATGAGTTTTGAGTAGGTATCCTGACTCTACAAGCGGCTCATAGTCACACTACGCTCAAGATACTCCCAACTCAGCACTCACTACTCCCAACTCAGCACTTATCAGCACTGTTCACTTTTTACTTTAGTCTGACCAAAGAGCGATCGCCTACTATCCCTTGTAAGCTTTGATCGATTTTTCTACTAAGGGTGCTACCTTGTCCACGTTGTGCCAATCGAGTATTTGGGTAACTTTCTTTTCTAAATTTTTGTAACTGCGGAAAAATTCAGCAATTTCTTCTAAGCGGTGTGGTGCTATATCTTCCAAGGATTTTACGTGATTATAACGTGGATCTTTGTCTGGTACACAAAGAATTTTTTCATCACGATCGCCACCATCAATCATTTCCAAAAACCCAATCGGTCTAGCAGGAATGATACAACCGGGAAAAGTTGGCTCATCCATAATTACCATACCATCCAAGGGATCACCATCATCTGCCAAGGTATTGGGTATGAAACCATAATCGTAGGGATATTTGACTGAAGAATACAATACCCGATCTAAAGCAAAAGCTTGCAGGTCTTTATCAAATTCGTATTTATTTTTGCTACCACCAGCAATTTCAATCAGAACATTAATCACACCGGGTTTAGGCTGGGCTGGAATCAGGGATAAGTCCACAAGAAATTCCTCTCTATGTTTTACTAAAATTTATCGGGGACATACTCCCCGTGTTAAATTTTATGGCCAAGATGGACTTCTTCCAACGATGATTCTCAACTTCCCCTAATTATTCAGATATGAGGACGAACTCACGTTAATTAAGATTGGGCATGGGGCATGGGGCATTGGGGTAAATATTGCGCCCTTGTCTACCTTGTCTACCCGAAGTTCTGATCGGAGGTTTCCTCCGATCAGACTTCTCTCCTTGTCTACCTTGTCTACCTTGTCTCCCCCTGCTCCCCTGCTCCCCCTGCTCCCCCTGCTCCCCTGCTCCCCCTGCCCCCCTGCTCCCCCTGCCCCCTGCTCCCCTGCTCCCCCTGCTCCCCCTGCTCCCCTGCCCCCTGCTCCCCCTGCCTCCTCTGACTAGAAAGCGTTGCGAATAAACATCACAACGCCTTCTGCTACAAGTTTTTAATTATTCATCTCTCACTCAAAAGGGCGTTCCCTCATTCTTGAATCAAAATATCTCAGTCCTTAGATAAGAACGCAGATTTAGCTCAGATGCTGAATACAAAAATGCTAGCTCAAAATTTTTTCTTTGTTGTTTGGGTTTATAACTTTTGGCTGGTGACATTTCACAGTCGATAATTTTGTCTATTGCTCACCTGATTTTAGCTCGTAGGTCATAGGTTGCTGACTTTCTGGAACAGTGGCGGAATAATGGGCAATCACAAACACAGGTAGTGTTAGAGTGACTACGGCTATTATTGTTCCCACAATATCTGCCAAACGATGGGAATACGTATCGGGAGGGTTGGCAGATTGGCTATCTGAATTCATACAGAATTGGATTTAATCAGAATTAATTGCAAGGTTGGCTCTCTAGTAGAGAGGTTGAATACTATTTTAGCTATTTTCTTCAAATGTGTATGCGATCGCAAGATTAACCAGTTTGGGCAGTGTCACCCTTGTAGCCTTTGTACTGGGCAATCTTGATTGGTTGCAGATGAACATTTTTAACTTGACCGAGTACATAATTATGTTACGTTTGTTTGAGTGATATATTGCTTCAGGTTAAGCACAAGTTAAATACACGGTATTATTACCGTTGTTTTAGTAGATCAATTTTTTACCTAAATTATTTCACCCTAAATTAGATTTTATCATGTTTAATAGCTTTGTCTAAGGCAATTCTAGTGATTTAGCCGGTTCATCACGCCTATAAAATTCTGCAATTTTACTGATATATGCGATTTTTTTGGAAACATTAAAAAATTTTAGACATAAATATCAAAAAAAACTTAGCAATAAGCAGCTTAATAGATTTTCACCAGCTAAAAATCCTACTGTATAAATACAGATAAATTACCAGCATTGGCTAGTGACCATTCAGTAATTACACGATATTTTTTATACAAAACTGAGTTAATTAATTTAAGTAATATTAGTTGACTTTTGTGAAAATGATTTATGATTAATGACTTGATAACTCGTAATTGTAATCAGTAAGAGCTTGTACTGTTGATTAACCCTCTTAATTACGAATTACGTAGCTTGGTTTACTGCGTAACGCTCCGCGAACTCGCTTTGCGAGTATTAAGAATTACGAATTAGAAAACCGCCACTATTGGGCGGTCTAGTTAAGCAATCGGAGGGTAATTTCTAGACTACCCTCCTCATGAGAAGATTGTTGTAGCAGGGTATGCACTTGGTTTTCGGCGAATGCTCAAGATAAACTAAGAGCGAGAAACTAATTTCTACCATAGGCAGTAATTGGTTCTTTAATGAACCGAATATACAAATGTTTAAACGTGGACTTGATGACCCTGGGCATGGCAAAATCAATTGGCATCAGCTTGTCTGGTAGTCGCCAATCTGTAATTTTGAGTAAGTCTGGATGTAAATTGGGAAAATCAATGTCACCCAGTTCTGGGCAAACTCCTAGCCGTTGAGAAGCTGCAACTGTGGGGACTTGATGCGGTGAAACGTTGAGAATTTCTACCATTGCCCTATCTAGGGCGAAGACATTGGATGCTGCGGCTAATATCCCCAAGGGACGAGGTTCACCACCACTAGGGCCATTTCCTTCATGACCAATGATGCCATCTAGAATAGTTAAGTCGGGATTAATAGCTTTGGCAGTTTCCACTAACATTTCACCAAATCTATTGGCATCCTTACCTGCTTCCATGTGCCACCAAGCTTTCATTTTGCCGGGAACGCAACCAAAGAGGTTTTTCACGCCCAAAGTTAAGGTTAATTGGGTATGGGATTTGACTTTGGGTAAATTAATCACCACATCTGCTTCTATCGCTTCTTTGCTAAGGAGTAGGTGATTAAAATTGTCGTTGACGGTTTGATAACGCTGTCCGTGAAATTCAACGATAGGCAGATTTAAGTCTTGAATAATCGATTGATAACCATTAGCAATGGCTACCCCTTTAGCACTGCCAAAAGCGGGACTATCTCCTAAAAATGGTTTGCCACCTGCGGCAATCACCATCTGAGCAACGGCATAAACTAATTCAGGGCGAGTGGTACACTCTTTTTGAGGACGTGAACCTGTGAGTAAGTTAGGTTTGAGTAAGACACGTTGTCCTGGTTTGACAAATGCCTTCATCCCCCCCAAGGGTTCTAGTAAGGTAACTAAAGATTCTTTTAAAGTATCTTGGGCGTAAGAATTAGCCCGAATAAGGCTGACAGATGGTTTTGAATGTTGCATGGGTAAATAATGGTGAGTGGTGAGTAGTGAGTGCTGAGTGCTGTTAGCGGAAGTGGGGCGATGAGCCGCGTGTTGATTTAAAATACCAGTGTCCAGTCCCTAGTCCCCAGTCCCTATAATTATGCTCATCTGTTCTAGATTTAACACAGTAGCTAAGTCTGCTTCACTCATTAGTCCTTTTTCTAACACAATCTGTCTGAGGGATTTACCTGTTTCTAAAGATTCTTTGGCGACGGCGGCGGCGTTTAAGTAACCGATATGAGTGTTAAGTGCGGTAACTAAAGCTAGACTACCTTCAGCGTAGGCTAAACAACGTTCTTTGTTGGCGGTAATTCCCTGGATGCAGCGTTCTGTTAAGGCAGCGATGGTATTACCCAGAATTTCTATACTGTGAATCAAGTTGTAAGCAATTAACGGCATCATCACGTTCAATTCTAATTGTCCAGCTTGGGCAGCAAAAGCGATCGCATTGTCGTAACCCATGACTTGAAAACATACCATTGATGTCATCTCTGCCATCACAGGGTTATATTTCCCTGGCATAATTGATGAACCGGGTTGTACTGGGGGTAATTGAATTTCTTTAAACCCGGTTTTTGGACCGGAATCCATTAGTCTTAAATCATGGGAGATTTTAGCTAAATCTTGTGCTAAATTCCGTAATCCCCCGGAAACATTCACAAACGCGCCCATACTCTGCATTGCTGCCATTAAATGCGGTGCTGGTTGTAGAGGAAAGCTGAGTAATTCTGAGAGAACTTCTACCACGCGCATACGGTATTCGGGATGGGTATTTAATCCAGTTCCTGCCGCACTACCCCCCAAACCTAACACCATTAAATCCCCAGAGGCTGTATAGAGGCGGTTTTGGTGTTCTGAGAGGATTTGCGCCCAAGCCCGGAAGTTTTCCCCTAAACGCACGGGTACAGCGTCTTGTAGGTGGGTTCTACCAGATTTGACGATATCTTGAAATTCTACAGCTTTGGTTTCTAAGGTAGCGATCGCTTTTTCTAATGCCGGGTGCAATGTTCTCGTTAGTGCTAACAACCCCCCAATCCGAATAGCTGTGGGAATCACATCATTGGTAGACTGTCCGTAGTTGACATGATCATTAGGACTCACCCGCTTGTAATTACCTTTTGCTTCACCCAGTAATTCTAACGCCCGATTTGATAAAACTTCATTCACGTTCATATGGTGTGAAGTCCCTGCACCGGCTTGATAAACATCTACCACAAACTGATCACGCAATTTCCCAGCTAAGATTTCATCAGCTGCTTCGACGATGGCTTGGCTAATATCCTGGGGAATGCAACCGAGTTCTCCGTTAACTATTGCTGTAGCTTTTTTAATCAATAAACAAGCATCTACGTAAGTAGGTAAGGGCTTGAGTCCGCTAATGGGAAAGTTTTCAATTGCTCGTAGAGTTTGGATACCGTAATATACATCACTCTTGATTTGGCGATCGCCCATTGAATCGCGCTCGATCCGAAAATCTGTATTGTCAGTCATCTGCAAAATGGCTAGAAACCCCGTCCACTTCGGCAAGTGATACAGTGAGCCTGTCGAACTGCTCAGTGCATCGCTTCTAGGACGGCTTTACATAGAATATGGTAGGATGTAATGTATCGAAAAAGCCTACCGCTACAGATTTTACCCAACTACCGACCAAGAACAAATCTTGCGTCAGACAATTAGCTGTGTGCGATTGATTTTTAACAAAGCTTTGGCAGCGAGAACAGTGGTATACCATAAGTACCACTAAGAGAAGCGGTAAAGCAGCTAGGTCTTCACCCAAACACACTCAGGAAGTACGCAGATAATGGGAAAATTGAAAGCATCAAAAACGAAGCGGATGCCAACCTACCTCAAGATTATCCCACTATGAACATCAACCGATTGCAGGAACTCAAACAAAAACTGACTTCTGAAGCAGACTTGTCAGATATCTGGTTATTTTACATGGATCATTTTGCTGATCATGTAGAATTTACTGAACTGGGTGAGCCTTTATATAATGAATATCTAAATGCAGTCCTGCACAAGACTTGTCAGCAGATGTTTGGTAGGACAATCAAGATTACTGACTTTCTTCCAATCTATATTGCAGAGTATAATTTTTTTCATGCCCCTTTCCAAGTTGAACGGCGTATTGGGGGGGTAATTTATTTCGAGGATATAAAAGTTGGGTTAATTGCTGTATCGGCAGATTATCCTCCTACAAATGAAGTTAAGTATTCACGCTTTTCTGAGGTCATGCAATTGCCTAAACTGAATCGTAACGATCTCAATTGATACAAAAGCAAGGCATAGTAATTTCAAATTCAGCAGATATTGACTGACTTGAAAAAGGGGTGTAGGGGTGTAAGGGAAAGACTTTTTCATATGTTCTGGTGTACGCAGTTCATGACGGCTACTTAATTTATGAATTTGATTAATTTTGAATTTATATTTACCTTTATTCTGCCAAAACTAATATATGCAACCTTAATTAGTGTAGTAATTGGGGCTGTAGTTGGTGGTATTATTGGGCTGATTATCGGAAAAATTAGCCGCCGGATGAAAGATACCCTGATACCTGCAATGTTGGGTTCTTTTATTGGGATGATGCTGCTAGCAATGATACCTATTTTTGCGAGTCGAGATACTTACATAGGAGGGCCTTTCGGGGGACTGGCGATATTCTTAAAGTTCATTGTCGTAGCACCAACAGGTTCGATTATCGGTGGTGTGGTAGGTGGGATTTGCGGACTCAAGCTTTCACCCCAATTCAAACCCCGTTTTACCCTGATTGGATTAATTTTCACCTACAGTGTGATGTTGATTTCAATCTATGCAACCTTAGCACCTTTGCCTTTTCAATTTGTAAAATCTGGTGGACAGGAGGAGAACTTTTTACCCAACATTGGTAAGATTATCGGCTATGAACAGAAATTTGGCTCATACTACAAAGGTATCAGTTGTTTAGGTTTTACTCGTGATGGTAATAAATTAGTCGTTGCTAATTCTGGTGATCTGAGAGTTTGGCAAATAGATCCAGGTAAATTACTCAACTCATTCCCTAGGATATCAGACACAGAAGGCTATTCACCTCTGACTGATAGCATAAACGCGATCGCCATTACTCCTGATGGTAAAACTTTAGTCACAGCCGCACCAGAACAAATCCAAATTCGAGAACTGGAAACTGGTAACATTCTCCGCAGATTGGAAGGTGGTTATTACCTCAAGCTAACTCCTGATGGTAAAACCCTCATTGGTTTTCGCAAGGTAGATAAACCTACAGCAGATGTAGGAGTTTGGGAACTTAGCAGTGGTAAATTATTACGTACTCTGCCTGCTAACATCGAAACTCTGTATTCTAGCTATCCTGTAGATATTACTCCCGATGGTAAAACTGTAGTGGTTGCCAATAGTTCTTATAGTAACCAAATAGAAATTTGGGACATTAATACAGGTAAGCGTCTGCAATCTTTTGGTGATAACCAAGGTAAGCTAGTAACTACACTAGCGGTTACACCTGATGGTAAAACCCTGATTACCGCCCAAAACAATAATCTGCAAATCTGGGACATAAACACTAAAAAAATATTGAGAACTATTCCCAATGTCGGAACAGTCAACACCTTGCTAGTCACACCAGATAATCAAACATTGATTAGTCAGGGTGAAGGTGTGCAGACTCGACCCACACAAATTAGTAATTATTTATACATTTGGCAACTTAGCACAGGCAAAAAATTATTAAGTGGGAAAAAACCACCTAAGTTTTCTTTAACTAAAGCAGCACTGAGTCCTGATGGTAAAACTCTAGCTGTTAGTGATCATGAAGGTGTGAGACTATGGCGTTTAGCTTTAAATAAATTGTCGTAACCCTATACTAATTCAAACAATCTTTCCAATATCTTATTGATACAATAAAGTATATTGGAAATTTATACTTTATTGTATTCAGTGTTTATATTGGTTTTCTTTTTTAATTAGTTGTTGTCATCAATCTAAGAAAGCTTATTAAAAATATTTAAATTTTTAGTGGAACACATAGCTAATAATTTCCAAATTCCTCTAATAAGCTTGCGGATTTTAGGA
>JBODRP010000172.1:0-11496 GCA_050633005.1 Trichormus sp.
ATCTATTCAACCTACACCCACATTTACATTTACACCAACACCAACACCAACACCCACCCTTACCCCTACACCAACACCCATCCTTACCCCTACACCAACACCCGCTCCAACTGATGAGATGGAAATGAACAACCCACCTCTTGATAGCACCTTTACCCCAATTCCTGATGCTGGGAGTACGCCTTGATTTTGGGGCAGGGGGCAGGGGGCAGGGGGCAGGGGAGCAGGGGGCAGGGGGCAGGGAGCAGGGGGCAGGGAGCAGGGGAAAACAATCTAAAATAGGTTTCTTCTGGGTCAAGATGTATTAGAATGTTTTTGGTTTGTGAAGAATTGCAAATTCATCGCAAAAGTAATTCCGGCTATCTAAATTTAAACCAGCTTGCTAAAAGAACTACTAATTACTGGCACTGATACCGAAGCAGGTAAAACTGTTTTGACTACCGCTTTGGCGGCTTACTGGCAAAAATATTATCCTCAAAGTCGCTTGGGGATCATGAAACCGATTCAATCGGGAGTAGGTGATCGAGAATGGTATCAAAATACTTTTAAATTAGAACAATCACCAGAAGAAATTACACCGCTATACTTTCAAGCACCTTTAGCACCTCCCATCGCCGCCGCTAAAGAAAATCGTACAGTTGATTTAGGGATAGTTTGGCAAGGTTTAACTAAATTGCGATCGCAGTGTGATTTTCTGTTAATAGAATCTTTAGGCGGGTTAGGTTCACCAGTCACAGATGAATTAACTGTAGCTGATTTAGCTGGGGAATGGCGTTTACCTACAGTTTTAGTAGTCCCAGTTAAA
Source organism: Trichormus sp. (assembly GCA_050633005.1). Classification (GTDB taxonomy): domain Bacteria; phylum Cyanobacteriota; class Cyanobacteriia; order Cyanobacteriales; family Nostocaceae; genus Trichormus. The sequence continues at coordinate 806 of JBODRP010000172.1, forward strand.
TTAGGTGCAATTAGTCATACTGTAGCTAATGTAGCCTTAGCTCGACAAACACGGGTAAACCTCAAAGGGATTGTGTTGAACTGTACACAACCCCTTTCTAACTCCGAAATCGCTGATTTAACACCAAAAGACTTAATTCAATCCCTGACTAATATTCCCGTTTTAGGTTGTCTACCATACATACATCACCTGACTGATTTAGATCAACTCGCTCAAATAACCTCTCATTTAGATTTAGAAATTATGTGTCAGTAGGATAGAACCTAACTATACTCAGAAATTATTTTCGGATAATTTATTTTTGGGTATTCCCTTGGTTTTTGTAAATATTTGTGTCAATATTGATGATGCGATCGCCTCACAGCAGCAGATTTATTAAGTATTGAAAATGAATGTTAAATATTGATGCAAAATGGCAATTTCTCTTGAATTTATTGCGGAATTTTTCAGATGATATTTTCAAATCATTCGATCAATCTCAGGAGCATAAATTCAGGTGTTAACTTCAACCTTATTCGCTGCTGCAACCGCACCCCTAGAGTGGAGTCCCGCAATTGGGATTTTGATGATTGTTGCTAATATCATTGCTATTACCTTTGGTAAATTTAGCATCAAGTATCCCAGTTCAGAGCCAGCTTTACCTTCTTCTAATCTCTTCGGTGGCTTTGGTTTACCAGGTTTATTAGCAACTACAGCCTTTGGTCACATCTTAGGAGTAGGTATTATTTTAGGGTTACATTACCTAGGTAGATTTTAGGACGAAAATGTAGGAAATAAACAGTAAAAACCAGCAAAAACTTTTGCTAATTTCAGGTGGTATCTCTACTTACTCCATGCTGAACTAAATAATTTAGTCATTGATTGTTGTGTCTGTATCTATGAGCCAGAGAATATATTCTCTGGCTCTTTCTTGGCATAAGGGAATGGGGCATTGGGCATTGGGCATTGGGCATTGGGCATTGGGCATTGGGGTAAATATTTCTTCCTTGTCTCCCCCTGCTCCCCCTGCTCCCCCTGCTCCCCCTGCTCCCCCTGCTCCCCCTGCTCCCCTGCTCCCCTGCTCCCCTGCTCCCCTGCTCCCCTGCTCCCCTGCTCCCCTGCCTCCAAAAGCCTGCCCAACTTTCATCTCACTGCTACTAAAGGCTGACGTGCGGTAAATTTCCGGCGTACTGACTCCCCAGTTAATAGTTCTACAACATCCATACCATTGCCAATGACACCTGGTACACTCGGATACCCAGCAGTTGCACCTACGAAAAACAGGTTGGGCAATTCTGTTCTGTATCCTATGCGATTTAATCCCACTTGTTGGGGTACTAATTTCGCACCATAAATATTACCACTTGGTTGCCCTAGGTAATATTCGCTGGTGGTGGGTGTACCGTAAACTTTCATCCGCGCGTAATTGTCTATATCAGGAATCAAATCTTTGACACTCTGCATGATTTGTTGGTAAACTTCGCGCTTTTTGGCTTTGTAAGCTTGGGAGTCAGTTTTGTGCAGATGTTCAAAAGGTGCGTAGGGACAAACTGTGGCAATTTCTAGAATATGATGGCCTAGTGGAGCAATTCCCGGCTCATGGGATTTCATTGTGGGACAAGAGAGGAAAATCCACGGTTGGCTAAAGTCACCTTGCAATTGTTGTTGATATTCTCTGTTGATATCCCCTGTAGGATAATACCAAATATTCCAATTACCAATGCCATAACGTTCGGGTTCAAAGCGACTATCTAAACCCAAGTAGATATTAAAAGCACTAGCTGAATATTCATAACCAGTTAACCGCCGACGTTCCCGATAGCTAATAGCTTCATTGTCGTGCATTAACTCGACTGTTAATTTCGGGTCAAGGTCACTAATATAAGCTTTGGTAGCACAATAGATTTTGCCATCAGCTAGTACACTATGAACACTACCGTTACTCACTTGAATATGGTTCACAGTGGTAGCATAGGCAATGACACCCCCACCTGCGGTAATGCTATCAACAATGGTGTCTACAAAGTGTTTAAAGTGGTGTTTGGGATAATAAGCACCTTCAGAATAGTCCCAAACGAGGGAAGTATGGGTGAGTAGGGCGATTTGTTGGGGCGGTAGTGCGTAGTCTCCACTTTGTCCTGCTAGAATTGCTTGTAATTTTGGTGATAACCCGACATAGTTATATAAATCTTGCAAAGTCCAATTCCGCTTACGGAATAAATGGAGATATTTAGGCAACTTTAACCAGTCAGTCCACTTTTGATCATACCAATGTACCTCTTGCCCTAAGTTGTGAATTTCTTGATGGAGTTGCTGAATTTCACGACAGTAGCGGTTGATAGCATTAGCTTCTTCCGGGAAAGTAGAAACTAATCGGTAACGCAGATTTTCCCACCCTAGGGGTATACTAAAATCTGCTTCTGGTGTGATAACTCGATCTATGCAGTCTGAGTTGAGGCTATTAAACGGAACATCTCGGTTAATATAGTTGAGAAATTGCGCGATCGCCTCACCTTGACCACATTGAGAAATATAATGTACATCAGCACAAAAACTGTATTCCCCATAATCAAAAGTGTGGCAGCAACCCCCAGGTAAATAGTGTTTTTCTAAAACCGCTACATGATATCCTTGACGTGTTAAGCAAGCTGCTGTTGCTAGTCCACCTAATCCAGCACCTAAAATTACATAATCGAAGATTTCCATATTACCCTCCTCTGGTCATCTTGATTGTTCTTGATTTCAGTGTTGTATGGGACGTGGGGCAGGGGCAGGGGAGAGAAGAGAGACAAGGGAGACAAGGTAGACAAGGTAGATTTTTACCCCAATGCCCATCCCCTTCTGGGTGGAGTTTTTTATTAATGTTTTTTAGCTGGATTTTGTATTACCCTGAAGGTGAAAAATTCAAAAGAGTTTAGCTAGTAATGTCTATTCAGTGGCAGATACTAATTCGCATTTCAGATATTAAGTAAGTCGTCGGGAATAAATTAGAGAATTTTCACCCTATTCTCTGTTCTAAATTACACACACCAGACTTTAGTGAAAAGGGAATAGATGGGCGATCGGTAATTTTTAACTAACTATCAATGCAATTTAGTCTATCTACAATTGCAATACTTGTTCAACGATTTTTGTTTTTCTTAATATTTTTTTAAAATTACGTCTAATGTGAATTAAAGTCTTGCAAATACCTAGATATTTGTAGGGGCGGGTTCACCGAGATCAAAAGTTAATCATGAATGATGTTTGTTAACCCGCCCCTACCAAGTTTGATACACCCCACCCATAGGCTATTGATTGGATAGGCAATTTTCCTAATTCACATCAGGCGTAAATTATAATTTATATGAAGTTCGGATAATTACGGACTTCCAGATAAAAAAATATCCAAACTGTAGCGTGCGTCAGTGTCATAAAACCTAACTATACCAAGAGGTTATTTATACTGACGCACCCTACTAAGCTGTTTATTTGGGATAATTTATTGAAAGCGACGGGAAACTCCATCCCCTTGTGGGTAGACGAGGTTGTTCCGCCCGTCGCTTGGGGCATAGGGCATTGGTGATCTCTTCCCTATGACCCATGCCCAATTCCCCATGCCCAAAAACCCTATCCCCTTGTGGGTGGAGTTTTTTATTTTTTGGTCTTCCCTAACTCGCTGCTAATTGACCCCAGCTAATATAAGGTAACTTTTTAGACGTTGTGCGAATTTGCTCAGTGTTAGCGACTAACTGACCACAAGCATCCCAAGCACCGGAAACAAATGCGGTTCTAGTACCTTCACTCATAGTAACCGGGGCAGTGAAATCACTGACTTGTACTTGTAAATTTTGCAAATCAACTGTAACAGGAGCTTGGGGGCTAGCGGTGATTAATTCTTGGAGTTGTTTAACTGTTGCTGCTTCAGCTATTAAACAAGGTACACCGATCGCCACACAATTACCAAAGAAAATTTCCGCGAAACTTTCACCAATTAAAGCTTGAATGCCCCATTTAGATATAGCTTGGGGTGCGTGTTCCCGTGATGAACCACAGCCAAAGTTACGGTTAACGATTAAGATATTCGCCCCTTGATATTGGGGTTGATCAAAGGGATGCTGACCATTTAAAGCGGTGCGATCATCTATAAAAGCGGCTTCACCCAAGCCATCAAAGGTAACAGCTTTCAAAAACCGTGCGGGAATGATCCGGTCTGTATCGATATCATCACCGACTAAAGGTATACCACGTCCAGAAACTTGTTTAACTTCGCTTACCATATCAATTCAAAATTCAAAATTCAAAATTCAAAATTCAAAATTTGAGGATGGGGATTGGGGATTGGGGACTGGGGACTGGGTATTAATGAGGAAAAAGCTATTTCTTCCCCTACACCCTTACACCCTTACACCCCTACACCCCTACACCCCTACACCCCTAAAAGTTCTCTGACATCAGCAACTTCACCTTTAATTGCAGCCGTTGCAACCATTGCGGGACTCATTAACAATGTGCGTCCAGAGGCTGAACCTTGGCGGCCTTTAAAGTTGCGGTTGGAGGAGGAAGCACTAATTTGTCTACCTTCTAGTTTGTCGGGGTTCATGGCTAAACACATGGAACAACCGGGTTCGCGCCACTCAAAGCCGGCTTCTTGGAAGATTTTGTCTAATCCTTCGGCTTCGGCGGCTTGTTTGACTCTTTCTGAACCGGGGACGACAAAGGCTTTAATTCCCGCCGCTACACGGCGACCTTGGGCGATTTTGGCGGCTTCTCTCAGGTCGCTAATTCTGCCGTTGGTGCAGCTACCAATAAAGCAGACATCGATTTTAGTACCTTTAATTGGTTGACCGGGATATAAATCCATGTAGCGGTAGGCTTCTTCGGCAACAAAGCGGTCTTCTTCTGCTAATTCTTCGGGTTTGGGAATAAATTGATCTACTCCAATACCTTGTCCGGGGGTAATTCCCCAAGTCACTGTCGGGGGAATATCTGCGGCGTTGAAGACTACGACATCATCATATTCGGCATTAGCATCACTTTTAATTGATTCCCACCAAGCGACGGCTTGATCCCAGTCTGCACCTTGGGGGGCGAAGTCTCTATCTTTGAGGTAATCATAGGTGATTTGATCGGGATTGACATAACCGCATCTGGCACCGCCTTCAATAGCCATATTGCAGACGGTCATTCTCTCTTCCATGTTCATCTGTTCAAAGGTCGTACCGGCGTATTCGTAGGCGTAACCGACACCACCTTTCACGCCCAGGGTACGAATGATATGTAAAATCACGTCTTTGGCGTAAACACCGGGGTTGAGTGTGCCGTTAACTTCTATGCGGCGGACTTTGAGTTTAGATAATGCTAGAGTTTGGGAGGCGAGAACATCGCGGACTTGACTTGTACCGATACCAAAAGCGATCGCACCAAATGCACCATGACTAGAGGTGTGACTGTCTCCACAAGCAATAGTCATGCCTGGCTGGGTGAGTCCCAATTCTGGGGCGATAACATGGACTATCCCTTGATTACCAGAGCCAATATTATAAAAGGTGATGCCATTTTCTTGACAGTTGGTTTCCAACGCCTGGATCATTTCTTCCGCCATGCGATCGCTAAAAGGACGGGCTTGATTTTCTGTAGGTACAATATGATCTACAGTGGCGACGGTGCGGTTGGGAAACAAAACTTTTAAACCTCTTTCCCTTAACATGGCAAAGGCTTGGGGACTGGTAACTTCATGAATGAGGTGTAGTCCAATAAATAGCTGTGTCAGCCCGGAAGGAAGTGTACCAACAGTATGTAAGTCCCAAACTTTATCAAACAGCGTTCCTTTGCTCATAGGTCAATAGTGAGGTTACGAGTCAGAGTTTTTATCGTATCAAAAAAAGAGGATGTCGGTTCTTGGAATTGAGGGAGAAGTTCAACGCCAAGTATCTTCAATTGGAGCGTACCCCTTTGGGGAAGCGAGCTACGCGCAGCGTCTCGTAGAGAAGCGACTTGACTCAGAGAATAGCATGAGGTTAAGGGCAGCATTTATCAAAAATTTGGGTTGAAAACCCCGTCCACTTCGGCAAGCTCAGTGCATCGCTTCCAGGACGGCTTTTGGTAGAATAGGGTATGTGGAAGGGTAAGTAACCACTTTAAAAACCCTATTGCTACCTAACACGTAGACAAGGCAGTGCGGTCTTGGGGTTTCCCCAAGTGGAGCATCTGGGCGAGCATCTATAAATTGATTCTTCCGGTCTAATCTCATTTAAAATCTCTAATAATTCTGAATTAATCGGAAAATCACCCTTTCTTTGCGTTTTCAGCCCCTCCTTCATGACTAAGCCATCTTCAGAAACCACAACAGATTCTCGAAACTGAACAACACCTAAATAGTGTGGGAAAGGTGGTAGCCACGAAGTAGGTAGTTCAAGAAATTAAATGAATTGAACTACCTACGTTATTTATATCGTGGCGGAAACCTGACTCATGCAACTTTAGTTGCAGTAGTTTTTTATATCAACAAAATTGTTGATAATAATTTGATTTTATGAGATTATTACTATTAGCAAAGGACGTGGTAAAAGTAGTGGTCAAGAACAAAACTTCATCATTCGTGACCACAATTACTTTAGTGGTTAATAGCAAGCAAGAATCAGAATTGTTAGCTCGCTTTCAAGCTAGTAGACAACTATATAATGCTTGTCTAAATGAAGCGATGACCAGGATGGAGTTAGTCAAAAAATCTGATATCTATCAAACAGCTAAAAAGCTACCCAGTAAGCAAAAGAAAGAACGTTCTAATATGTTCTCTGAAGCCAGAAAACTTTACAGATATTCTGACTACGACTTACAAGCTTATGCCACATCAGTCAGTAACAAATCAAAATGGATTAGTGACAAAATAGACTCAAATACTCAACAGACAATAGCTACTCGTGCCTTTAGAGCCAGTGAAAGAGTTTTATTTGGACTAGCTAAAAAAGTTAGGTTTAAAACAGGTAATAGGTTTAAGTCTGTTGAAGGTAAAACGAATAAACAAGGTTTACGTTGGAAAGATGGTCAACTGGTATGGGGAAAGCTTAAGCTTAGTCCTATCATTGATGAAAGTAATCTGGTATTGCAACATGGGCTAAATGCACCTGTAAAATATGTTCGTTTATTATGGAGAGAAATCAACGGTAAACGTCGATGGTTTATGCAATTAATCAATGAAGGGATTCCATACCAAAAACCACAAAATTATGTTTCAGAAGGGATTATTGGCTTAGATGTCAACATATCTAACATTGCTTTTGTAGGAGACAATCATGCTGGATTGCTGCCATTTGCTGATAAAGTTCCTAACTTCCAGAAGGAAATAACGCGACTACAAAGAAAAATGCAACGTTCCCAACGTGCCAACAATCCTGACAATTATGAACCGGATTCTTTGGGCAGAAAGGGACGCAAGACAGTTACCAAAAAAGGTAAGGTTAAAAAAGGTAGTCGTAAGTGGAAAAAGTCTAATACCTACAAAAAGAACGCTCAAAAGAAGCGTGAATTAGAAAGAAGAAAAAGCTCTTACGCCAAATCCCAAAATCGCAAAGTAGTTAACGAGATACTGAGATATGGGAATGCAATCAAAACCGAGGCAGTCTCAGTAAAGGGGTGGCAGAAACGCTATGGTAAAGCTATTTCTGCTAAATCACCCGGATTTGTACTTTTCTGTTTGAAACGCAAAGCTGAAAATGCTGGTGGTCAATTTATAACCTTTTCTACTCAAAAAACTGCACTCTCTCAAACTCATTTAGATGGTAGTCGTATCAAAAAATCTCTGTCTCAAAGGGTTCATAGAGATGTGACAGGAATTGTTATGCACCGTGATATTTTTAGTGCATTTCTGAGTAGATACGTTAATGAGGATACGTTGTCATTGCAGGATGCTCAATGTGAGTATCCGAGGTTGGAGCAAACCTTATGGTTGGCATGGCAACAATATCAAACAAACTGTGAACAAGTAGGCGAGTCCGAAAGTAGGCTGACTCATTCATCCTTAGAACAGTTCAACCATAAAGGTAAAAGCGTTAACCAGATAGCTATTAAGAGCGAAAAGTTAGCGTGATCTTTGCCTGAATCCACGAACTTCTAGTTCGTGGAGTGGCTCAATATTTGTAATATGTTTCCACTTCAAGGCAATCGCTTCAGATGGTCTGCATCCAGTAAAAAACAGAAAGCGTACATAATTCGTGTAATGGCTGTAGTAGCGATCGCTAGCAAAAGTACGAATAATGAAATCTCTTTCTTCTTTACTAAAGGGATTAATATCTTGTTCTTCAGTAGTACCCTTGGGTGCTTTAATTTTCATAGCAGCAAACGGGTTAGCGTCAATTAGTCCCTCTTCCATTGCCCAATTGCAGCAAGCTTTGAACTGAGTTAAACAACGCTTTGCAGCATCTGGAGTTAAGTTGGCTAAAAGGTAATCTCGAATAGTGGATGCTTCATCTAGCGATCGCGTTGGTAACTTAACGATGTGATTTCGATGCTTGGCAAAATCTTTAGCGTAAGTACTAGGACTAACTTGTGGTTTCTTGAATTCGCTATACCTATCCCAAAGTTGGTCTAATTCAGGTTTTGGCTTCTTAATGGGTGTAATGGGTGTAATCGTAGTCAGAGCAGATTGAGCTTGGTACTTCTGTAGAGTTAAGTCCAATCGCTCACAGAGTATATCTTTTTCAATCTCAGATGCCTTGAGTTCAGCTAATTTCCGGTTATTTGGGGTATCTGCTAAACCTGTAGAGATGTAATAACGCTCACCTCTATATCTAAACCGCAACTGCAAGCGACTATTAGAGATAATGACAGAGACAGAACCCTTAGATGCCCGCCCTGTAGGAGTTTTGGAGAACATAACTTTATAAGGTGTAATTAGTCCTCTACTCTATCCCTTTTACACCCAATTTACACCCATTTTTTGCCTAAAGACATCAAAAAATACCCAAAATTTTTCTAAGCTGTAGAATTTTTTTCTTGATTAATCAGGCTTTATAAGGCAAAAACCCCTTAAAATCAAACGATTTCAAGGGGTTTATTGGTATGCCAGGAACCAGACTTGAACTGGTGACACGAGGATTTTCAGTCCTCTGCTCTACCGACTGAGCTATCCCGGCTTGGCCTTTTTGTTGACCACGATTAATCATCTTAGCAAACATAAAATGATTTGGCAAGGAAATCAGCAAAAAAAAATTATGTTGATTTCCAGCGCAATTTTAACCAGGTGAACACAGCTACAAACAACAGGAACTGAACTAGTACAATACTGGGGCCTGAGGGTAGGTTAAAAATACCAGAGATAAGAATACCTGCGACGCTACTAGTCGCACCAACTATTGTTGATAAGAATAAAAAATTGCTGAAGTGATGACTGATTAATTTAGCTGTAGAAGCAGGAATAACTAAAAAGGCATTCACCAATAAAACACCAACAGCTTTAATTGCGACAGCTACAGCCAGTGCTAGTAGTACCACAAAACCGTACCGATAGAGGTTGACTGGAACACCTTGCACCCTGGCCACATCTAGATTTAACGTGAGCAAAATTTGTTGTGGCAGGGTTAAGAGTAGGAATATACTACTAGCTGCCAGTACAAGAATTGTTAAAATCAAATCTGTAGTGTCAATTGCCAAAATATCACCAAATAACACACCCATTAAGTTACCGCGATAACCTTGAATTAGATTGCTTAGGATTACACCGATCGCTAATGCACCCGAAAGGACTATACTAAGTACGCTATCACTAGCTAAATCAGTCTGATCAATTAAGTACAGAACAATCACCCCAAAAACTAAGGTAAAAGGTACTAGCATCCAAGTGGGGTTGATTTGTAGCAGTACCCCTAATACTACCCCTACCAATGCTGCATGACCTACAGCATGGCTAAAAAATGATAACTGGCGCAAAGTCACAAAACTACCTAGTAAACCCCCAATTATGCCCATGAGAATAGCACCTGCGATCGCTCGCTGCATAAATGGAAATTTCCACAAATCTATCAAATCATTGCTACTAGCTATAGCTAACCAGTGGAGATGACAAGCATAAATTACATACATAATGTTAATTTTTACAACTGTTAAAAGTATAATTAGAGTATATAAGACTCCTATTTCATTTCTGATAAAAATCAGTAGACTTTCTGTTTCCGTAACTCCCAACCCTATCTGCACAAGTTAAGTTCAAAAATCAAATTCAATGCCTAAATTTGTGCGGATTTAGTTAATTAATTTAAAAAATGTTATATATAGATATAATTTTCATCACCTTTTAATAAAAAAATAAATTTCAGTAACCCAAATGCTACAATCAAATACGAAATACTCTCTTATAAACAATAATCTGGTGCAATCGATGCCAAATGAGCTACTGACAACAGAAAAAGCTCAACGTATGGCAGATTTTTTCAGCTTTTTAGGAGATGCTAATAGACTTAGAATCCTCTCCTTTTTATCAACTAAAGAACTTTGTGTCAGTGATTTAGCAGCTTTATTAGAAATGAGTGAATCGGCTGTCTCTCACCAGCTACGTAATTTACGGGCTATGCGTTTAGTAACTTATCGTAAACAAGGACGCAATGTATTTTATAGCCTGCACGATAATCATATTTTTCATCTTTATCAGGCTGTAGCTGAACACTTGGATGAAAAAGACTAATATTGACGCTCTACCCGGCTAGAAGCCGGGAGATTCACAACGAGGCACTGTCGTG
>JBODRP010000173.1:0-11432 GCA_050633005.1 Trichormus sp.
GACAGATGGAGCAACAGGTGGAGTAGAAGGCAAATTATTAGGTAATTCTGCCCCACTCAATTCTGGTAATTTGTCTACTGTTACAGGTTTTGAAGATTCTGGAACTATGTCCTTATTATCAAAACTATCAGGAGTGACACGAGCGAATTTATTATTGGCGGGATTGAAGGTAGAATCACTAAATTGAAAATTTCTGCTGCGAGATACCCGTAAAGGCTGACGTTGTGGTAAAGAGGGTATGCGATAATTTTCGGGAATTGTCGCCAGGGGTGGTAGTGATGAAGGTGTATTTATAGGTGGTGGTAGAGGAGGTAAAACAGTCGTCTGAGTATTAAAGTTCGGTGTAGTGTTGAGTTGTGGTTGTTGCGGAAATTGATTTTGCAATAAAGGTAATTGTGGCTGTAGTGCAACCTTGTTGGTATCTGGAGTTTGTGGTAGCCGACTTTGATCTACTTGGCTCAATTCTAAAACTCCAACAGTTTTCTGTGGAGATGATTCTTTTGGTTGGTTGGAATCTACAGGCATCAATGGCACAATCAATGCAATAGCACCGTGAATACCAACAGAGGCTATTGCGGCTATCCCAGTTGGTTGACTGAGAAATTCTGGTATATTTTTGATCAGGGAGACGTAAGACATAGCTGTTAATCGTTCACTCGGCTCGGTTGCAGTTGACTAGCAAAGAAATCTTATCTTGATTGTAATAAATGCGCCCCTGGAATAAATCATATCTGCCCATGTTGAGGCTCAAAAAACTCTTTAATTTATAGACTTTTATCAACTTCACTGGTTGATGAGCTTATTAACTTCCTGCGCCGTTAACGCAGCGTCTCTTTAGAGAAAAAATCCAAGTTTTCCCTTGGCGCAGCTTCTCACAGAGAAGTTAGGTAGAAACCCCGCTCACATTGTGGGTAACTGTCTTTAATTTTGAATTTTGAATTTTGAATTTTGAATTGATTCATGCCTTGCACCATTCCAGCTTAAGCATAGGGTAGTTATCAGTTAGCGCGATCGCATCAGTCTAAGTGCATAAGTATATTTGCTCAAAATACCAGATTGATCAGTAGTTGCACTTGTGAAAGGAAATTCCGGCTGTGGAGATGAATATCGGCAAGCCGACATATATTACCATATCTACCACGTGAGAAAATGTTGCCTCTTTCGCTATTTCTCTACAAAATTCCCTTTTAAAATTTTGCCTTGAAATGCCATTACCTATAGTCATTGTGCCTGGATATTTAGAAAGTGCGATCGCCTACCGTCCACTAGAAATATCTCTTCAAGCGTTAGGTTTCTCTACCTCCACAGTGCCACTGCGGCGACGTGACTGGATACCTACTATCGGCGGTAGACCAATCACGCCAATTTTGCAACAACTTGATCTTACTGTTCAACAGGCATTACAGAAAAATAACGCAACTCAAATCAATTTGATTGGACACTCAGCCGGCGGTTGGATTTCCCGCATTTACTTGGGAGAAAAGCCTTACTCCCTCAATATTTGGAATGCTCATCCCTTAGTGGCGACTTTAATTACCTTGGGTACACCCCACACTAGCCAAGAGCGTTGGACTCGCCAGAATTTGGATTTTGTCAATGATAATTACCCTGGTGCTTTTTATCAAAACGTCCGTTACGTTTGCGTCGCTGGTAAAACAATTTTTGGGGAAAGGCGGCTTGGTAGTTGGTTCGCTTACAGTAGCTATGAATTAACCTGTGGTGAAGGTAATACCTGGGGGGATGGAATTACACCTATTGCAGCCGCTCACTTACCTGGTGCAGAAAATCTGGTGATTCCCGGTGTTAGACATTCTCCCAGAAGTCCGGGAATTTGGTATGGTTCGCCAGAAAAGTTACCAAGTTGGACGCAGTATTTAATTTAAAAAACTATATTTTTTGCAAAACGAATATAGATATATTCATAAATCTTAGTTATATTGTAATAAAAATACATAATTAATCCCATAACAGGAGGGGTGAGCCATGCAAAGCACCCATTTTGATAGGATTTTGCGGCGAATAGCAACGATATTATCGGTCGTAATTCTTTCCCTGTGCCTGATTTATATCTCTACCGGAATTTTGCTGTCTTTTTATTACGAACCCACAGCAGGCGGAGCTTATAACTCTTTGAGAATGATTGACACAGAAGTTGCTTATGGTTGGCTATTCCATAGGGCGCATGATATTGCTGGTAATGGCATGATTGCGATCGCACTTATCCAAATTGTGGTGATGTTTTTAGGGCGGCAATTTCGCCGGAGTTGGCTATTTGCTTGGGTAAGTGGTATTTTATTTACCTTAAGTGCGATCGCCCTAGATTGGACAGCCATGATTCTAGATTGGACTCAAGAAGGCTATTGGCGATTTAACATTGAGCTAGGGAATATCCAAGCCATCCCGGTAATTGGCTCACAACTGCGAGATATTCTCACAGGTGGTGGAGCAATTAGCAGTATTACTGTAGAACATTTATACACTCTACACAGCTACATCATTGCCCTAGCTGCCATATTGTTGGCGGTGGTGCATTTTGCATCATTAATGTGGCAAGAACGACAAATGTACACAGAACAAGTTGGGGAGAAAATTCAACTAACAGCCGCATCAGTGGCAGAAAGTTGAGGCAACTTTGCTAAAGGTAGTTCTTCCAACTCTGGCAACTTTTCTAGAACTAGAGGTGTAGACTGACTAGCACCAGATAAACGTTTTAAAAGATTCGGTCTGGGGTCATGTAAAAGGTAGATAATGCGATCGCCCACTTCCCATTCTTGGTTAGCTGGGGTAATCTGGAGGCGATCTTCTCTTTCTACCAACAACGGCACTAAAGCCCCAGTCCGAATTTTTTCTTGGATACGTTGCTGTTGAGTCGCAAATTCTGCTTCATTGAGAGTAGTTGTGCCTAACTTCACCCGACCATCATTAAGATATTCATTCCAAGTTTTAATCGCTAAATCTGAGATAAAAGCTTGGCTAACTTGATTATTAGTTGAATTATTAGCTTGGGGATCACGGGGAAAAACCGCTAAAACCCTTGGGGGATGAAATTCCTCGGCCGCTCGTTGCGCCAACACAAAATTCACCTCACCATTATTAGTCATCGCCAAGAAAGTCCCCATCGAAGCTAGTCCAGCTTCTTCCAACACCTCAGCATCCAGCGCACTGCTAACAATTACCCTGATATTTTGAGCTTCCGCCTGAGCCAAAAATTCTGGCTCAGTATCGATAAGTACCACATTTTCCCCCCGCTCTTGAAAGAAACGGGCAATTAAAAGACTTAAAGGATTACAACCAACAATAACTGCACCTGTAGCTTCTTGAGAGGTAATTTGCAGGCATTTGGCAACCCAGCCAGCCGTCAGTCCTTGACAAACAACTGTCATGATAATTGTCAGGAAAACCAAAGCCTTAATTGCATCACCCCCGTTGATACCATGTTTGGTCAACAAAATTGCGAACAAAGAAGCCACAGAAGCAGAAACAATTCCTCTAGGGGCAACCCAACTTAAAAATAACTTTTGTCGCCAGTTGAGGTCACTATTGCCAGTACACAGCAGGATATTAATGGGGCGAACCACAAACATCAACACCAAAACAGTGAATAAACTGCCCCAACCCAAAGCAAACACACTGGCAATGGATAAATCCGCCGCTAGCAAAATAAACAGCACCGAAACACTCAAAATGGTCAGTTGACCTTTAAAGCTACGTAATAGGCGTTCCTCTGGCACAGAGGAGTTAGCAAACACTGCTCCAGCCACTACGGTAGTCATTACCCCTGATTCACTGCGAATCATCTGCGCTAGGGTAAACAAACCCCAAAGGACTGCCAAAACTACCAAATTTTTCAACTCAAATGACAAAAAATTGGCACGTTTGAAAATCAGGCTCATCACATAACCGCCTACTGCCCCAATTGCCGCACCCACACCCAAGCGCATGATTAACCCGACAATGGCGTTGATAGGATCAGCATCACCATTAACGATGGTGTCCAACACCACAAAAGCGAGAATTGCTCCCACGGGATCAATTAATACCCCTTCCCCTTCTAGTAGAGTGGCAACTTGTCGATCTACATTAATTTGTTTGAGCAGGGGGCCAATTACTGTTGGCCCTGTCACCACGACTATAGAGGCGTAGAGAAAAGCGATATTCCAAGGGAACTCACCCAACCAGTGAGCCGCCATACTGCCACCAATTAGCGTCACCAGCGTTCCCAAGGTGACGAGTAATTGCAGGCTCAAGGAAACTCTGCCTAACTCGCGTAAATCTAAGTTTAGTCCGCCTTCAAACAGAATAATCGCCGTTGCTAGAGCAACAATTACTTCCAGTCCCGTGCCAAGTAACTGGGGATGCAATACCCCAATCCCATCAGAACCGAGGAAAATACCCACTAGTAGTAACAAGACAATGCTGGGTACACGAAAATATGCCGCCAATACTTGGGCGCTAATACCAGCAACGACGGTGATTACCATCTGTAGGGTGACTTGAAAAGATGCTTCCATGCTATGGATTTTGAGCGATGTATTTCAAAATCTTTTGTAAAGAATAATGAATATTCCCTTTACAGGGTACAACATTAGACCATTTATCCTTTGCGGACTTGAGAGTTTTTTTGATACGTAGTCTTTCACAATACTCTATTTCTCGCTATATTGGTGAACCACTGTGACAATTTACGAACAATTGGCATAACATTCTGAGCATTAAACATCAAAAAAAATACAACTGTTGATATATCTGAATAATCTCCCGAATGAAAGATGTTCACTGTGTACTAAGCTGTTGAACATAGGGCATAGAATATCTATCCACTGCCTGACAGGTTTAGGGGTGTAGGGGGATAGGAGTTAGTAAAACGATGATTCTTTCGTTAGTATGAGAGTCATTACTCACTGCTTGGTAAAAAACCTATACTTCTGAGCTACTCCCTGCCCCCTGCCCCTGCCCCTTAATTTTGAATTTTGAATTTTGAATTTTGAATTAATTCGCCCCCTGCCCCATTAAAGTCCTGCCTAGGAACATCAAAAAATTTTTTTTGGCGAATCTATTGACATTATCTGAAAAATCCGTTAATTTATAAAAGGTCTGAGGTTGATGCCCCCATCGTCTAGAGGCCTAGGACACCTCCCTTTCACGGAGGTAACGGGGATTCGAATTCCCCTGGGGGTACTAATTATAAGTAAAGAGACTGAAAAGTCTCACGTATATTTAAGAAATAGTACCTACAGTATTAATTCTGTGGGTACTAATATTTCTTATAGTGAATATTGATTTACTAGGTAATTGACTCGTTGGTAAATCGCTAGCAAATTAGATTTGAGGTCATTGCTGAGGCGACGCTCAATAATTGTCAGGGGCATAGTTAGTTTTGCCCAGATTTGGATGCTGTAGGAGAGATGAGTGCCTATTTGTTGATCAAGTACATAAGGCTCTAAACACCAGTATCCAGCCAGTTCTTTAAAATCTCCCTCTACCATCTGGAAGTTAATGGTGTGAGGGAAGGATTCTTCCAAATCTAAAACTACACGGGCGCAAAAGTTGAAATTGAGTAAACGCTGAGAGGCGATTTGTTCGAGACGAATCCCACCGGTAGGATGCTCTAAAAGACTGCTTTTAGTTAGATTGGGAATGAAATCAGTTAGGGCTTCATAATCTGTTAATACCTTCCAGACTTGTTCTACTGGATGGGGAATTTGCACTTGCGCGGTAATCTGTCTTTTGCGCTCGGCGAGCTTGGAGATTTGGACTTCAACTGGGGGTAAATTAGTGGCATCCGCAACCAAACCCAAATCAGGGTCAAGATCGGGATCAAGTTCAAAGTCCTCTGTGGTTGTTTGTTGGTTAGTCACTTTCAGAATATGGTTTGTTCTCGTCAGAAAATTGGGGCAGAGTCAGGGTAAAACAGATTTCGCTGAGTTGAGAATCAGGTATGGGTGTACTCTCAACGGCGATCGCTCCATTTAAATGCTGCACTAAGGATTTGACTAAAGCCAGTCCTAAGCCAGTACCAGGTGTCCAACGACCGCCTCTACCGCGACGAAACCTATCAAAAATATAGGTTGCTTCTTCTTGGGAGATGCCACGTCCTGTGTTAGTCACTTTGATCATAACTTGATCTACTAATTGATTAACTTGGTGACTGGCGTGCAGGTGAATAATCGTATCCCGCTCTGAGTATGTATAAGCATTATTTAATAACTCTTGCAGGATTCTGTCAAAACTCTCTACTTCGGTTTGCAGTTTTAACGGTTGAGTGGGTATGTCTAAATTTATACTTAAACCTTTTTCTACGAGTTTTGCACTCAAAGAACTGCTCAGTTCTTCGATTTTGGCGTTGAGATTGATATTTTCATAGCGTGGCGGTTCTTGCTGAGTCTCTAGTTTTTGCAGAGTCAGCAAGTCATTGATTAAATTGATTTCTTTAGAACATTCTTTTTCTAGAATATCTAAGTATATGTCTTGCCGTTCGGCTGTGACCCCTGGCAAACGCAAATTCTTGATAGACATCATCATATTTGTCAGGGGGTAGCGGAGGCGATCGCTAATATTGCTCATAAATTCATCTTTGAGCTGGTTTAACTCCCGCAATTGGTCTACATATTGCCGTGTTCTTTCATGGAGTTTGGCTTGTAGTTCCAAGCTACTTTGGAGTTTGGCGGTGCGCTCATCCACTAAAGTTTGGACTTGTCGTAGTGTGTTTGATTGAATAATGGCGTTGCTGATTTGAGCGCAAACCATTTCCACCAGATTTAATTCTGCTAGTTGCCAATCGCGCGATGTTGCTTGTTGTAGAACTAAAAAGCCTAAGATTCTACCTTGATTTTCTAAGGGCATTAACAGCACGGCTGGTAATTGTGTAATCGCAAATAATGGGGCAACCGTGGCAGTATCTTGTAGGTCTGTGTAGTCATTGATAATGACAGGCTTTCCCCCCTCAATGAAAGCTCGCTGACACAAAGCACAGTCAGCTAAAGCAAAAGATTGATTTAAAGACTCTGTCTTACTAGGAGTTTTCCTACACCATTCACCCACAACATCAGCTTTAGCTTGGGGAATTTGTTTTTTAGAGCGCGTTCTAAATAATGGATCTGTATATTTAAGGAGGATTAATAAACCCCTGTCTGCTTGTAAAGACTCAGCTGTAGATGCTATGGCTAGTTGGAGCATTTGATTTAACTCCAAGTTACTCCGACTAAGTATAGTTAATTGCTTGATTAAGCTTTGGTGCTGATTGCTCTTTTGGAGGTATTGCTGCTGGCTGGAAATTAACTCTGTTTGTGTAACTTGGGCAAAAGCGATCGCACAGGATGAAGCGATCGTGTTGAGAAGTTGTTTTTCCGAATTTCCCCAATCATAGGATTGAAATTCAATCAGATTGATGACACCATTATTTTTCCCTCCAAAGCGGGTAGGAATTGCTAACACTGATTTAATAGGTAATGGTAACTGTTGACAGCCAATCATTAAACTATTACGAATTGTTGCAATATCGTCAATTGTGAAGGGTTCAGTAGCACATTGCAGCACTAACTGTTCAACAGAGAATAGTCCATCTGGCTGGGGCATTCCTAGATATTGATCAGAACACCAACTAGCAGTTGTGGCTTCAGTTGAGTCATCATTCGTGACTGTCACTAAGCAGCAACAATCTACATGAGTTGCCATTCCTATCAATTTGGCAATTTCTGGCAGCATCAATGCTGTCGATGGACTACTAGCAATGATGTGATTAATTTTTTGTGCCAACTTCTGGGCTGTTTCTTCCTGATGCTGCATCAGTTTGACTGGGTATGGTTTGAGTCGCTCTGGGTCATCGTGGCGTTGTGGTGACACTAATAAATGCTTTTTCATTCCTGATCTGTTCTTGGATAATGACCCCATTGTTCTTGCACCCAACTTTTTGGCATATTCTTCACCGTTAGTTGTGTGGCTATACCGGATGGATGGCAAATCTTGCTTCAAGATTTTCTATCATTCTGTTATAGCCCCTTTATTTTGCAGATGAGTAAATTATCAGTATATTAAGATAATTTATACATAACCATAAAAATACTCAAAACTTTCGAGAATACTTAATTTAACTTATGTTTAAGGAGATGGTCTAGTATCGGTTAATAACTTTTGCCTTACCATACCTTGTTGATAACTATACATAAACCGTGATTTCTCTAGATTTCCTAGGAGAACTTCATATGTAATCACCGCATTACTACTGTGGCAATAGAAATCTCTAGTTAAAATTGCTAACACAAAGCTTTACACAGTGAAATTATCACCGCGTCACCCTCTGGAAAGACGTGGGGTGCTGGCGGAAATAGCTCACGGATACAAAAGTTAAAGCGTATTAGTATAGTGTTTAAGTTTATTAAAATAAAAATACTTATTTGTCAAGTAAATAACATAGAAATTGTTTTATGGGTTGCTGAAAACAGCTTAGTTACATCTTGAACAGTAACTAAGCTGTTTTCACCTGCATATGAAATTAACCGACTAGACTCTCGACAGCGAGAGGAACCATATCGCCATTTTTGGTTAATCCTAACAACATCGGCTGTTGGGGTTGAATCAATTGACCTGTGAGTACACAACGTTCTTCTTGTTGAGCGGTGGCGGCTATACTAGCCCGAATATCGGCTCGTGAAAATCGCGGTTTCCACTCACCAGATTTTTGTTGTACATAATTCCAAAGAATATCGCGGATGAGGGCTTGATAACCCTGATTACCAGCAATTTCTTTAAGTTTCTCCTTCAGTTCTCTTTCTAAGCGAATGCTAGTTACTTCCATATCGGTGGTTGGGGTGCGAGTAATTGTGTGCATAACTTTTTCTCCTTTTATCCTTTAAAGTATGGACAGGATAGTAATACAAGTGTAGTATGTTTAAAGGAATGTTCAATAGGTGAAATTTTCTGTGAAACCCATTTACCCCATCTCTACTTTCTTGCACGCCACCAACTATCGATCTAGTTGGGAATTAGGTGCTGTGGGAGTGGAGTATTTATTTATGGGTGATGGTAGCCACAAGCATGAGCAAATCACAGAGGAAAATCATGATTTTAGATATTTCAGCATTGGTGCGCTGAATGCCAAACCACAACTCAGTGTCAGAAGCGGGAGGTACAGACAGAGAAATGCTGTACCCAGGTAAGACCGAACAAGATGATGGTCAATTTTTTACCCCCGCTTCACTTAAATCAGAAGCGGGGGTTTTTTATTAAGGAGTGAAACTGTGGCAACCGCAATGCCAGTATTAGAGCAATCCGTGGTGGTTTTTTCGCAAAATTACTTACCACTGTGCCGAGTTAATATTAAGCGGGCTATTGTGCTGTTAATTACTAACAAAGCCGAACCTTTGCTTGGTTCTACAGATGGTGGGTGGCGAGTTCACTCACCCAGCTTGATAGTTGATGTACCAAAATATATTCGTCTCAAAATTGCTGCCATTGAACGGACATGGAAAATTCCTCCGGTAAATCGGCGGGATGTTTTGCGTAGAGATCATCACAGTTGTCAATATTGCGGTAGCAATAAGCGTTTAACACTAGATCATGTAATTCCCCGATCTAGGGGTGGTTCTCACACTTGGGATAATGTGGTGACAGCGTGTGAAAGATGTAACTCTCAAAAAGGCGATCGCACACTAAGTGAGGTGGGTATGCAGTTGCGTAGCAAACCCAAACCGCCAGTTCATCCAGCCGTAGCCTTTGCATTCAGTGAAACTTGGCGAGAAAGTGCCAGCAAATTTTGGATAGATATGCAAGCCAACCTGGAATAGCAGGAGAGCATAAGGAATGCTGAAATTAACTTACACAGAAAGCAGTTTTTATTTGGAATATCTGGCTTTATCTTTAGAGGAATGGGTACAAACACGGGTAATTTTAGCACTACGGGTTGGTCAAAGTTTATCTATTGAACCCAGCACTGCCTCCTTTTTGCTACCTGGGGATTTGCCAGGAATTGAAGCACTCAAGGCTGAAGCCAGATTTGCTGACAGTGAAATTCTTGATGTATCAACTAGTGATGTTGAGTATGTAGAAATTACCCTCAGAGGTTATTGGCTATCAGATGGTTCTGAGGATGCAGATGGCGTGTTTGTCACCGTAATTAGCGATTCGCCTAACGGCGACAACTTCGCTGCACGCACAGAACTATTTATACACAAACTTTGGCAGGCTGCCCAGGGTTGTGCCTCTGTGATGAGTGAATAGGCGAGGGCAGGGAGCAGGGAGCAGGGAGCAGGGGAAGCAGGGGGAGCAGGGGAAGCAGGGGGAGCAGAGGAAGCAGGGGAAGCAGGGGGAGCAGGGGGAGCAGGGGGGGGCAGCGGGAGCAGGGGGAGTAAAATTCTTTAATTTTGAATTTTGAATTTTGAATTTTGAATTTTCTGCCCCATTCCCTTAATGCCAATAAATATATTTTTTCTGCTGTTCTGAAAGATGATGATAGTATTTGACTAAAAAATCATTAGTTAAAGGAGAAGTATTATAGTATAAATATTTTTTTCTATAAGAAGTGTAATCAAAGAAAATGGTAAATCTGTCTGACTTGATTGGAATTTTACCTCGATGAAAAATGCTGCCAGTAGCAGCAAATATCACTGTACCAGCCGCCCCTATACATGATTGATAGTGTTGAGGTGATATCACCTTCCGCATGGTTTTGTCGGTAAGATAACCAGAGTTGTAATGTAAAGCTTTAGCCACTGCGGAAGTTAAAGACTGATCAAGGTATTGAAATGGCCCTGTGTCTTCATCAACATCATTGATATAAAGTATTATTTTTATAACTTGTCGGTCTTCTGTATCTATGTGCCAAAGTCTTGATCCTGTTTCTAACTGATTAGGAATATCTCTACGAAAATACGCACCATGATAGGCTACTGGTAAACCCAGATAATTTTCAATTATATTTAATAATCTTTGTTCGAGTCCCCACAAGAAGATTTCTGGATATGCAATCATTTGTTGGGTGTTAGCATGAACTACAAATCCATTTTTATCAACGGCAGGATGCGATTTAAGTTCTGGTAATATTTTTTGTGCTGCTTCGATCAGGTGGTAATTAGATGGAGTACATAATTCTTCCAAAGAGGTAATTGCTATACCTTGATTTTTGATAGTTTTGACTATATCTAAATCATGATTTGACAGACTTGGTAAATAAAGTAGATGTTGTTTTAAATTTCTTTTATAAGCTAGATCAGCATAATATTTTATTAATGGTAAATTGATGATTTTTCTGAAGATTTTATTTTTGATTCTGGGAAATAGTTTCAACATGAAATTTTGTTCCGAAACTAGTTAAGATAGAAATACAGCAGATTCGATGTTGATGAGGTACAGCAACTGATTGAAAAAAGTAATGAGTAATGAGTAATGAGTAATGAGTAATGAGTAATGAGTAAGAAATTTACTTATTACTTATTATT
>JBODRP010000174.1:0-11382 GCA_050633005.1 Trichormus sp.
CAAGCTTTAATGAGCCAGAATCTTTTAGTAAAATCACTGTGACAGCTCATCGTGATGAGTTAGCTGAGTTACAGAAAAAATTGCACCTCAAGCCTAGTAATTGATTTTCGATGCCTCTGATGACCTCAACGCAGGCAATAACTGTTGTTGCTGTTAGTGCTGTTGGTGCTAAATCGCACATCTCACATCAGGTTGTGTAAGGTATAGTGCAACCGGATACACAATAGGGAATTAGGCATTAGAACTACTAGCACGTTACTGATTTTCCCTACAATATAATGCTGTAGGGAAAATCAGTGTGTGTTGACAGAGCTTTATGGACAATCCAGAGGATAAAAGCACATCTTAACTCTCGCTTGGGGATGCTTTTTGCTCTATCCTGATTCCCTTGTGTATGCTAAGACCTAAAACAATTATCTAAAAACCAAAATTTTGGGTTTCTAGTTGATTGTTGATTTAATTGGTCTGGTTTTACTGGCAAATCAGCTACAAACTTAAAAAAATTGGAAACTTTGCATAAAGTGATCTGTTTTGCCAGTTAAATGGTTGTCAGAAGTTGCACGCAACACGGTAAGATAACCATTTGTGACTCAGCGACTAGCCACAGCGACTTGTTCCAAACCTGCGGGAGATTCTAGTGTCCGCAGGCTAGGAAACAAGAAATGGTTTTCTTCTACATATTGTGCGCCAAACAGCCCTTTTTCTGCCCAGAAATAACGGTCTGTTGTGTGTTCGTTTCGCTTTACGAGTAGCAAAGCCGGTGGCAAGATACCTTCAGCTTGAATGAATTTTCTGGCTGCTGTCACAGGTTTCTCTTCGCCGCTTTCGATGCTATATTGAGGCACATGTTCCAAAATACGTCGTCCTTCTTGACGACGACGGCTTTTCCTTTTGCGTCTCCTTGCCAACCTATTTTCCTCCTCTTTCAAGCTATAGATTGTAGTGATAGCTACAAAATCCGTCGTAATTATATAAGTTCTAGTTCAAAAGATCAATAGTTTTTTAATTTTTGATACAGCGAAAATACTCTGATTGACAGTAAATTAATCCAGAGCGAAGAAATAAATAATATCTTGGTGGAAACCATTACTGAAAATATTTAGTTAAGCTTGATGAAAAGAAGGAGAAAAACCAAGTAATTTCTCTAATCTTGTTTGAAATTCCGTGATCCTGAGCAAGAGCTGAAAAATGTTAATGTCTGCCAGTTCAGATTTTGTGGCTCTATGTCGAGAGCAAATAGCACTATTAACCCAAGGGCTGGGAGCATCTTTAAGCGTGGTTTATTTAACCCAAGAATTAGTAGAGTCGCCTACAGGGGAGACAAAACTAATTCCTGTAGTAGTTTACCCAGAAACAGCAATAATATTGCCAGGGGAGGAAATTATTGAGGCTACTACACGCAGACAACTACAAAGAGGAAATTTGTTAGCATTACCCCAGCAACCAGGAAGATTATTGGCATCTGCACCAACTACGGAAACAGCCCAAGCGGAACAATCACCATTAGAAGAAGACTTGTTGTTGAGTGGGCATCAATTTGTGTTTCCGTTGATTCATGAGGGTGTGATGATGGGATTATTGGTGACGGGTAGAGACGATCGCCCCTGGAGTGAACAGGAACAAAACCAAATTGAAACCATTGGGCAAACATTAGCGATCGCTTGTATTTTGGATCAGCGTCGTGCCTGGTTACAACACCAACTGCATCAACAGCAAATTTTGCAAGAGCAACAGCGAGATTTGTTAGATAACTTATTACACCAGTTCCGTAACCCGCTAACAGCCTTACGCACCTTTGGCAAATTGTTATTAAAGCGATTGCGGCCAGGAGATCCAAATCGGGATGTAGGCGAAAATATCGTGAGGGAAAGCGATCGCCTCCAGGAATTGCTGCAAAAATTTGATCAGGTGATCGACTGGACAAATGTCGATGCTCAACTGCTTTCACTACCAGAAAATCAGGCATTTGTAGAAGCTACTGTACAAAAAGAACCTCAACCTGTATTATTATTACCAGGCACAGGGGAAGAAGTAACTGATTGCTCCTTACTGCAATTATTAACACCATTGTTAGTTTCTGCTCAAGCGATCGCTCAAGAAAGAAATCTAGAATTAATATTAGAAGTGATTGAAGATTTACCATTAGTAAAAGCTAATGTAAAATCTTTACAAGAAGTATTGAGTAATATCATTGATAATGCACTGAAATATACTCCTTCAGGGGGTAAGATTTATATTCGATTAGGGCAAGAAAAAGCTAATTTTCAAGGCATAGCAATTAGTGATACTGGCCCTGGTATTCCACCTGAAGATTTAGCCCATTTAGGGGAAAGACATTATCGAGGAGTGCAAGCCCAAACAGATATTCCCGGCACAGGTTTAGGAATAGCAATTGCTAAACAATTAATCGAGCAAATGCAAGGACAAATAGAAGTTTTTAGTCCCGCCATCAATTCTGCAATCAATACGCCAAATGCACCAGGAACAACTGTAATAATTTGGTTGCCAATTAGTCAATAGTTAACGCCGTGTGCAACTTTCTCTCAAACCTAACCCCCAACCCCTTCCCTACATAGCTTGCTTCTCCGAAGGAGTGGGAAGGGGAGCAAGAATCAAAGTAGAAACGTTATTGTTCAGGGTTTTAATTCGCCAAATTTGGGACTCCACCAACCTTTTTGAGTACTGAAATAGGCAACATCTTTGTGTTTCTTATCTTGGCGTGACTGGGAGCTAGAACAGCGCAGCATTGTTTTAGGCTGTCCATCTTTGGTGTAACCGTACTCTTCTAAAGGTTGTTTGCATACAGGGCAAGGATAGGAAGTTATCTTTGCGGGGGGTTTTTGTTGATTATTTCCTGGAGTGGCTTGATTTTTAGGTGGTTGCCAAGTGTGAGTGCGATCGCTCCAAAACAGTACAATGTTGTCACAGCCGCTAGTACACTTGAGAAAATATTTTTTCTTGAGTTTAGTAGTTTTAATTTTGGAGAGAAAATTTTGACATTCAGGACAACGAGTCTTGGAGGTTTCGTATTGACGCGGTGCAGATATCGTACTATTTGATACACCAACTACTACAGTTTTGGCTTTGGTGAGTGCGGGGACAAAATAATCTTGATTCCAAGTGGTGAGATATTGTTGCCAGCCTTGTTTACCTTGAGCGATCGCATCTAGGGCATCTTCCATCTTAGCGGTGAATTGTGCTTCTAGTAAATCTGGCAGTGCTTTCTGTAAAAAGGCATCAACTTCTAATCCTAAAGCTGTGGGTTGCAGATTACCCTTCGCTAATTCCACATAACCCCGATGCTTGAGGGTGGCGACAGTGGGAGCATAGGTACTAGGACGACCAATGCCTTTACGCTCCATTAGCTGCACTAATTTGGGTTCGCTGTACCGTGGGGGTGGTTGTGTCTGTTTTTTCTCGAAATTGGCATTTTCGAGCGTTAGAGGCTGTCCTGGCTGCACAGAGGGTAAAACGGAATCCTTGCTGAGATTAGGCCAATACTTAGCATAACCATAAAATTCAATGACTTGCCCTCTAGCTTCCCATAACAAATTCCCCGACTGAGTGACTATTTGAGTTTTCCGGAGTTGGGCGGAACGACACTGAGAAGCCATTGCCCGTTTCCAAATCATCACGTATAAATTAAACTCATCTGCTGGTAATTCTTCACGCAATTGTACGGAAGGCCGAAACACATCTGTTGGACGAATTGCTTCATGGGCTTCCTGGGCTGATTTACTGCTACGATGCTTGGCTACTTGGGGCGGTACATTTTGGGGGTCATGTTCTTCTAACCACTGACGCGCACTGGCACAAAATTCAGGACTGAGTATAACTGAATCAGTTCGCATATAAGTAATTAGCCCCGCCTCATACAATTTTTGCGCCACCTGCATAGTTTTATCTGGGGAGAATTTCAGCTTAGAACCGGCAGCTTGTTGCAAAGTTGAGGTGGTGAAGGGTGGGGGTGGTTGGCGTTGTACTGTCTTCCCTTCCACTTGGATGACTTGGTGGGGATAGTTGCGGGCGGCTTCAACTAACTTTATCGCCTCTGCTTCTGACAACACCCGCTTAGATTCTGGTGCTTTTGTTGTATTGTCAGCAGCATCATCATGAGTTTCTGCTGCTTGTGTTTCTGCTTGTGGGGTTGTGTCCGCCAGACCCTTGTAAAACGCCCGGAAACCCTCTTGATAATCTACCCAGACATTCCAATAATCTTGGGGAACAAAGGTTTGAATTTCTCTTTCTCGCTGACAAATCAGGTGTAAGGTAGCACTTTGAACTCTACCAACACTTTTTGCACCGTTATTCAATGCCCAAACCAGGGGGCTACCCTTGTAACCTACCAACTTATCTAAACAGTCACGGCATAATCCCGCACCGACTAAATTAAAGTCTAGTTTTCTGGGGTGTGCGATCGCTGATCTGACTGCTGATGGTGTAATCTCGGTGTATATAACTCGTTTAGCATCACGTAATCCTAGCACTTCTTTGATATGCCAGGCGATCGTCTCTCCCTCCCGGTCTGGGTCAGTTGCTAAGACAACTTCATCAACTTGCTTGGTAAATGCTTTTAGCTGCTGAATAGTCTCCTTAGCCCTTTGGTCACGCGGTACATAGTTGCATCTGACACTGTCGCCATCCATACTGAACCCCAAGGAATCTTCTCCTTCATTACTGAGTTCTCGAATGTGACCACAACTAGCACGAACAATCCAATCTGTACCAAGAATTTGACTGAGTTTTTTAACTTTACCAGGAGATTCGACGACTAAAAGACGTTTCGCCATAGCACCCGCTTGTTAAATACTTTTAATAACAGAAGCAACTTTTTATCTAATTTAGAGTATATATGTACTATTAGCTTTCGGGTGTAGGAGTATGAATTTAATTATTGCTTGGCAGATCCTTGTTGTTTACGTTTGAGCGATGACCCAATACCCATAACACCAAACCCTAGCAGACCTAAAACAGAAGTGGGTTCAGGAATAACTATCACACCTGCTAAGAAGCCGAGATCATCATATACAAAAGAATTTTTGTTGCCGATTTCACTAAGGACAATGCGACTGATATTATCTCTGCGCGCAGATGACCTAAACGATAAATCTCCCCACTCTCCAGCTAGAGTTGTCATGGTTTTACTACCGATTAAGATGTTTTTAGCATCAAATGCTTGGAGTTGAAAAGTAGTGCTTTCAAATCCCCCAGAAGCAGAGATATAAAATCCGCTTATGAGTCCAGGAAAGTTAATGATCAGTGGATCTGTGGCTACACCACCATCTAATAAATTGGCTTGGCGGTTGAAGGCGAGAAAGTTAGAACCGCTACGTGCGCTGATGCCAAAATTATTTAGTTGATCTTCTATAGATCCACCTAATATAGCTCCGCCAGACAATGTTCCTGGTTCACCGAACACAGCATATGGGGCATATAAGTCTTTCAGGGCTATTGTTTCTGAGAAACGAGAGGGCGCATTCAATGGATTCCCTAAAAAGCCAATATTATCAGTATCAAAGTCAATTGATATTATATACGGTGAAGCATTTGCTACGTCTGCTGTGCCAATACTAAGCAGTGTTGCTGAAGCAGCAGCTATTGACAATTTTTTCAAGATGGTAGGCTTCATTATAAAAACTTATTATTATCACCAGCAATGATGATTAAATACTACCATCTCTTTGATTTTCAGTAAGTAGAACGAGTTTAAAAAAAACAAACTATGTTAAGTAATGTAAAAAGAATAAGATTGAGTTCGTATTAAGGAATTTAGTGCTTATTTCATAACTAAAGTTCTGACTACAAACCTTTAATTATTTACCCTGTTCTACTTTAGGACTTACGCAACTGGCAGATTCGTCGGGTGCGTCAGATTTGAGTTTTTTGCTATTCTCAACAGATTTTTGGCATCTGACGCACCCTACAAGATAGGTTAAGTGTGACAACTGTGTAAGTCCTGTACTTACAACTACAATTAACTATAGTAGTAAGTAGGGCTACACCACGCTACATGAACAAAAAAAATCAAAACTGATTACTATAGCAAGTACTGAGAAAATGTATCTTGTGTCAGTTGATTTATACATACTCTGACAGTTATCCTGCTGTAAGCACTCAACTTACCTACACCTCCCATGCCTCGCAAAATTGCGTCTCCACCTCCTGTTAGCAACACAACACCCTTGGCACTGTCTGAGTTACATATTCGCTTAGAGGTTTTAGAAAAAGAACATCAATCCCTACTCAAGCAGATTAAGAGAAAGCGGACAGAACTCAAGAATTTTGTCGAACAAATGCGTTCTTTAGCGACGGAGATATTTCACAAAGCAACTCCAAACTTCCAAAAAATGGCAGAACTTGACCAAGAAATTCATGCTTTGTTCCATGAACTTTTGACTAAAAGAAAGTTTGGTAAACAAACAAAAAAAAATATAGAATCTGTTTATCAGCAACTCCAGTTAACAGGAATCATTAGTTTACAATTTAATCAGCCTGATGAAGATACAGAATTAGATGAATTGTTTGAAGAGATTCGTTCTCGAAATAAAAATTTTCAAGATGCTAATAAAGACCATCATCAAGATTGGGAAAGACAAGAACCTATAGAATCTGCATCTGGCAGCAGAACCGACGAATCTCGAAAAATTCGTCAAACATTTTTGAGGTTAGCAGAAATTTTTCATCCTGATAAAGTCAAGGATAACGAAACCCTTCAGTCTCATACCGAAATCATGAAGGAAATCAATAAAGCTTACCAAGAAGGAGATTTAGCAAGACTCTTAGAAATTGAGCAAAAGCATCAGGTAGGGGAATCTATCGATAATAACAGCGAGGATGATTTAACTCGCAAATGTAGAACCCTAGAACAACAAAATGAAATTCTCGTCAATCAATATGAGAACTTGAAGCGAGAATTACGCCAAGCAAAAAATACTCCTGAAGGAGCAATGGTAGCTGATGCCCGTAAAGCTTCTAAACAAGGTATTGATGCCGTTGATGTGATGCTACAAACAATAGAACATCAAATTAATGTAGTTACACAAATTCGTGATTTTGTCCAGAAATTCCGTGATCAGAAATTGACAATTAAAGAATTTCTCAGTGGGCCAGCAACTTTACAGTCATTCAGTGAGGAAATGATGGAAGATATGCTAGAGCAAATGATGTCAGAATTAGACGGAATAGGGGTGTAGGGGTGTAGGGGTGTAGGGGTGTAAGGGTGTAGGGGTGTAGGGGTGTAGACGAAACAAATTCTACCTTGTCTACCTTGTCTACCTTGTCTACCTTGTCTCCCCCTGCCCCCTGCCCCTTTTCTTCTTCACTAGTGTTGTGGTTCAAGGTTCTGGCTACAATATGGCTATGTCTCAAACTTCTGTTGCTCAAACTACTACCCGTCCTACCTTCATCCTTGTAGATGGACACTCTTTAGCTTTTCGTTCTTACTTTGCTTTTGCTAAGGGACGAGATGGCGGACTACGTACTAAAACTGGTATTCCTACTAGTGTATGTTTCGGCTTTGTGAAAACACTGTTGGAAATCATGGATACACAACAGCCGGAAGCAATGGCTGTGGCTTTTGATTTGGGTTTACCAACTTTTCGCCATGAAGCTGATGATACCTATAAAGCTGACCGTCCTGGAACACCAGAGGATTTTGTCCCAGATTTAAAAAATCTGCATGAGTTGCTGCAAGGTTTTAATCTGCGAATTTACACTGCGCCTGGTTATGAAGCTGATGACGTGTTGGGGACATTGGCACAAAAAGCAACGGCGGCTGGTTATAAGGTGAAAATTTTAACAGGCGATCGCGATTTATTTCAACTCATCGACCCCGCCAAGGAAATCACCGTCTTAAATTTTAGTCCTGATGCACTTAAACGCGCTACAAATGGCATCACAGAATTTAGCACAGAACAAGTTAAAGAAAAACTCGGTATTTTACCTACACAAGTAGTTGATTTTAAAGCCTTGTGTGGAGATAAATCAGATAATATTCCTGGTGTGAGAGGAATTGGCGAAAAAACCGCAGTTCAATTACTCAATACTTACGAGTCTTTAGATCAAATTTACGCCTCTATCAATGAAATTAAAGGCGCAACCCAGAAAAAGCTCATAGAAGGTAAAGAAGACGCATATAAATCTCAATATTTAGCCAAAATAGTTTTAGAAGTTCCCCTAGAAGTAAATTTAGAAGATAGTAAACTTCAAGGGTTTGATCATAGCGTTCTCATCCCGATTTTAGAAAAATTAGAGTTTAACTCCTATCTCAATAAAATTAATGCCCTACAGCAAAAGTTTGGCGGACAAGTCGAGGAAAGTTCACAAGCCACAACAATTGATACAGAAGCAAGCTTTGGAGATGATACAGATTTTTATTCCTTGGCAGAAACACAAGCCGCACAGGAAGAACAAAAACTTGATTATCCTATTCAACCGCGTATCATTAATACTGAAGAAAAACTGATAGAATTAGTTGATATATTACAGAAATTTACTAACCCTAAATATCCTGTTGCTTGGGACACAGAAACCAGTGATTTAGAACCAAGAGATGCGGAATTAGTAGGAATTGGTTGCTGTTGGGGAACTGCACCAGATGAGTTAGCTTATATTCCCTTAGCACATAAAACTGGCGATAATTTAGATAAAGATATTACACTCCAAGCACTGCGGCCAATTTTGGAAAATGCTCAATATCCTAAAACTTTCCAAAATGGTAAATTTGACCGCTTAGTTTTTCGCACTCAAAGAATTAATTTAGCGGGTATTGTCTTTGACACTATGTTAGCTAGTTATGTGTTAAATCCAGATACTAGTCATAACCTCACAGATTTAGCTTTCCGTTATTTGGGATTAAAACTCACCAATTATGTTGATTTAGTTCCCAAAGGTAAAACTATTGGGGATATTAATATTGCATCTGTAGCTAATTACTGTTGTTTGCAAGTTTATGCAACATTACAACTTGTACCCAAAATGCAGGAAGAATTAGAGAAAATTCCTGCATTATCTCAGTTACTTACAGAAGTAGAACAGCCACTAGAAGCTGTTTTAGCAGCAGTAGAATATACGGGAGTGCGGATTGATTCTGATTACTTAAAAGAACTTTCCCAGCAATTAGAAACTGATTTAGCCAAATTACATGAACAAGCTACAGAAATCGCTGGAGAGAATTTTAATTTGGGTTCTCCGAAGCAATTAAGTCATATTTTGTTTGAGAAATTAGGTTTGAGTACCAAATATTCGCGGAAAATTCAGACTGGTTATTCTACCGATGCAGCAACATTGGAAAAACTACAAGAAGTTGATGAAACTGGTTTTGTGAATGCGATTATTGAGTATCGAACCCTCTCAAAATTAAAGTCTACTTATGTAGATGCGTTACCTGCATTAGTCCGTGCCGATACCCATAGAGTACATACTAATTTTAATCAAACAGCCACATCAACTGGTAGACTATCTTCCTCGAATCCCAACTTACAAAATATACCCATTCGCACAGCTTTCAGTCGTCAAATTCGGAAAGCATTTTTACCGGAGTCAGGCTGGTTAATGGTAGCTGCTGATTACTCCCAAATTGAGTTAAGAATTTTAGCACATTTGAGTCAAGAACCTGTTTTAGTGCAAGCCTATCAACAGAATGAAGATATTCATACTGTGACGGCAAAGTTAGTATTTGATAAAGAAGAGATTACAGCCGATGAACGGAGAATAGCCAAAACTATTAACTTTGGCGTAATTTACGGCATGGGTTCATTGAAATTTTCTCGTTCTACAGGAATTGATAAAACTACAGCTAATGAATTTATTAAACGATTTAGCGATCGCTATCCGCAAGTTTTCGCTTATTTAGAAGGTGTAAAAAAACAAGCCATATCTCAAGGCTACGTAGAAACTATCCTCGGTCGTCGCCGTTACTTTGAGTTTACCACCAACAGTTTACGCCAACTCAAAGGTAGCAATCCAGCAGATATTGATTTAAGTAAATTAAAAAACTTAGGTGCTTATGACGCAGGCTTACTACGTGCCGCCGCCAATGCACCAATTCAAGGTTCAAGTGCAGACATTATCAAAATTGCCATGGTGCAACTGCATGAAGTTTTGCAAAGTTATCAAGCGCGGTTACTATTACAAGTTCACGACGAATTAGTTTTTGAAGTTCCCCCTGATGAATGGGAAGAATTACAACCACAAATTAAATCTGTGATGGAAGGTGCAGTAAATTTAAGCGTACCGTTGCTAGTAGAAGTGAAAGCCGGTGAAAACTGGATGGAAACAAAGTAAATTAATCTAAGTCAACCAGTATTAACATTTTCTGTTGTTATCTACCATAATATGCCAATTTACGGGTCAGATGAGATTACCTTTGAAGGGGTGAGAGGCGATCGCTATTGGTTCTATGAGCCTTATAGTTATACTGGGGTGAGTGATATCGATGAACAATTAAGCGGTTTTCCTGTGGCAGTATTTTTACCACAGCATCGCCCCAGACAGCACACACCCTTAGTTATCGGTTTACAGGGGATGTGTGCGCCCTATGGCTGGAATGCGTTTATTGTTCCCACACTCACCCAAATGGGTATCGCAGTAGCCTTATTCGATACACCATTGGCGGGTGAACGGAGTTTAGTACGTACCTTTACAAGTTTGGCACAAAACGAAATTAAACCCTTACTTGAGCGAGGAATTGCCTTTGATACAGCCATGCTGTTGGCAATATTTCGCAGCACAGCCAATGATATCGCTAGAGTGAGAGAATTTTGTAGCGATCGCTATGGACTTTGTGACTCTAGACTGGCATTATTTGGGGTAAGTATGGGTGTATTACTATCCGCCTATGCTTTTACAGCCAATAATTTAGGAGACAGACTACTGGGAACTATTGGTCATGCAGATTTGCAATCTTTTGCCAAAAGTTGGGGATATACTTTCTTACCAGATATTGCAGCTTCCCCTTTAGGTGGAATAGCCGAATCAATTTTAGACAGATTGCAACCTGATTTAACACCCGTCGTCAAACTTTTGCAACTAGCCAAAAATCTCAAATATCAAGATCAATTCGCATGGGAATGCAATCCCATCAATTATATTGAACAAGTAAAATTACCCCGTCGAGTCCGCTTTTTAATTGGTGCGAACGATCCAATGGTAAATATTAAAGATGCTCAAACCTGCGCCCAAAAATTCCCCGATGGAGCTTGTTATATAGTTCCAGGAATGGGACATGGAACTAGACAATGGGGTATAAATTTTGTTGATCATGTGCGTTATTTCCTCGCCACACAATTAGGAGACTGGGCAGGGTAAACTTTAGATACAAATCAATTATAAGTAATGAGTAATGAGTAATGAGTAATGAGTAATGAGTAATGAGTAATGAGT
>JBODRP010000175.1:0-11369 GCA_050633005.1 Trichormus sp.
TCCCATTTAGGTGCTGTTGCAGCTATGCTATCTCGCCGCACACTGATCATAGATGCAGATTTGCGTAGGCCTGTACAACATACACTATTTAATCTACCTCCCAAACCCGGAATCACCGATATCATCAATGACAATAGATCACTGCTCAACGCTGTACAGTCAACAGATATTGACAACCTGTTTGTATTGACTTGTGGTGAATTACATGGTAGACCTTCCCAGTTACTAGACTCTGAAGCCATGAAGTCCCTAGTAGCTGAAGCGGCATTACATTACGATTTAGTCATTATAGATACTCCACCCCTAAGCGTTTGTGCTGATGCTTCTACCCTGAGTCAATATAGTGATGGAGTCATTATGACTACACGTCCTAGCGTCACTCTCAAAGAATCCTTGCAAAGAGCCGTAGTAGAACTCAATCAAAACCGGATACCAATTTTGGGCGTAGTCGTCAATGGTATGACAACCGAGACAGAAAAATATTATGGCTATCCCATTGATAACAACCAATCTTTCCTATCCCGGGGTTTTAAAAAGTTGAACTTACTAGGAAGTAGTAGAGATTCCCAGAATGATTTGAGGTAAAAATCACAATGTTAACTAATAAAAACTTTATGGTTTTGCTAATCTTCGGATTGCATGGAAAGCTTTGCAAAGTGGAGAATGTGACAAGGCTGTACATTTTCGTAAACAAGCTGTGATGATATATCCAGAATTACGCTATGTACGTAATTATAAAATTTTGAATTTTGCAATTAGAGATGATTTATAAAGTAAAGCTTAAATTGTAGGGTGCGTTAAAGCAACGCGTAACGCACCGTGTGATTATGGTGCGTTACGGCAATTCATACTTTCGCTCATACTCAAATCCTCACACTGCCGTAACACACCCTACTTAATATTTACTTTATAAATAGGCTCTTATCTTAGTCAGTATTTTAGGAATTAATGGCTATAACAAAATTAGGAATTTAGTATATAACCTGATGAGAGGGCGGATATTAAGTATTGCAGGATAATTGTGTAGTTAATTTATTGAAATTAAATGTTTTGTAATGGAAGTGGCGTAGTATAATTTTGCTTTTCTACAGAAGATGAATAAATTAAATACGCAAATATGAAATTGAGCGAAATTATACACCAGTTTGGTGACACTACCATTGACCACAGCTTGAAAACCAATGGAAACGACCCGGATATTGTAGGGGTAGCAGCCATTGATGAAGCAACAGATGGTACTATTAGCTACGTAGAAAGTGGAAAATTTGTATCTTCGATCGCTAAGACCAAGGCTAGTGCATTAATTTTACCTGATGATCAAACAATACAAGCCAAAGCCGAAGAACATGGTATACCGTGGTTAACGACAAAACAACCTAGATTATTGTTTGCTCAAGCGATCGCCATCTTTTATCAACCATACCATCCCGCCCCAGCTATTCACCCCACAGCCGTGATTCACCCCACAGCAAAAGTTGGTGAAGATGTTTACATTGGCCCCCATACAGTAATTCAGGAAAGAGCCGAAATCGGTAACGGCGTAATTATTCACCCCAACGTCGTCATTTATCCTGATGTCAAAATAGGCGATCGCACAATTTTACACGCTAACTGTACCATCGAAGAACGCAGCCAAATTGGTGCAGATTGTATCATCCATAGTGGTGCGGTTATCGGTGGAGAAGGTTTTGGGTTTGTCCCAACTAGGACTGGTTGGTACAAAATGGAACAAGCTGGCTACGTAGTCTTAGAAGATCGTGTAGATATAGGTTGTAATAGTACCATTGACCGTCCATCGGTAGGAGAAACTAGAATCGGCAGTGATACCAAGATTGATAACCTAGTGCAGATTGGACATGGTTGTGAAATTGGGAAAGGTTGTGCGATCGCTGCCCAAACTGGTATGGCTGGCGGTGTAAAATTAGGCAACCGGGTAATTTTAGCCGGACAAGTTGGCATTGCTAATCAAGCCAAACTGGGAGATGGCGCGACTGTCTCTGCTCAAAGTGGGATTCTGCACGATGTTGAGCCAGGAGATATAGTTTCTGGAACTCCGTCTGTTCCTCATAAGCTATATCTGAAAGTAGCTGCTATTTACAAGCATTTTCCAGAAATGTATCAGTTGTTTAGACAATTACAACGGCAGAATAAATGAACAGGGTGTAGGGTGATAAGTAATGAGTAATGAGTAATGAGTAATGAGTAATAAGTAATAAGTAATGAGTAATAAGTAATGAGTAATAAGTAATGAGTAATGAGTAATAAGTAATGGGTATTTACTCATTACTCATTTAATTTGCTTCACCGATGATGACAACTCCTGGCTGAGTGAAATTTGCAGTGGCAAAATTTATTTTTCGCGTTCTTTAAGTAACAAATAATAATTCATGGGTATTTACTTATTACTTATTACTTATCACTTATTACCCGTTTGACGACAACAAAACTGTATGAATAAAAAATGGGTAAATCTGAACAAAGTCAACAGCCCACCCCTACACCCCTACACTCCCCCTTCAAAAGCCCAATTTTGCTAAAACGGGTTTAGTAGAAACAATATGCCTATCTAAACCCAGTTCTTTTGGACTAACTCCCAATGCTAAAGCAATTAACTGCGGTAAATGTAACACTGGTAGACCTAATTTCGTGCCAATTACCTTTTCTACTTCTGGTTGACGAGAATCTAAATTGAGATGACACAGAGGACAAGGAGTTACTAAACAGTCAGCACCCACTGCTAAGGCTTCTTGGATGTGCATCCCAGCCATCTGAAAAGATTGGGTAGTTGCATAGCTAGACAAAGGCCAGCCACAACATTGTGTTCGACCAGGATAATAAATTGGTGTTGCACCTACAGCCTCAAAAATATTTTCCATTGCTTGGGGGTTGTAAGGATCTTCATCGGCGAGAGACTTTTGAGCGCGCAGTAGATAACAACCATAAAAAGCCGCACACTTTAACCCAGATAACTTGCGGGTGACACGTTGGGCAATTTTTTCTAATCCATAATCTCTAACTAAAGCATAGAGGAGATGCTTAACTTCTGTAGTTCCACGATAAGGTAGACAGCCTTCTTTTTTTAACAAGCCATTCACCTGTTCAACATATTCTGGATGACTGCCGTGGAAATCTTGCAAGCGGTCATTAACGCGACCTATAACGCCCTGACAGGTACTGCAATGAGTCAATAAGGGTAAGTTTAATGCTTCTGCTAAGGCGATGTTTCTGGCGTTAACGGTATCTTCTAACAGTTGGGAATCTTCTTTAAATGTACCTGAACCGCAACAAGCCGCTTTTTTAAGTTCAATTAGTTCAATTCCCAAGGCTTGAGTTAAGGCTTGAGTTGACTGGTATAACTCCCCGCAAGCACCTTGAGCGACACAACCGGGAAAGTAAGCATATTTTAGGGTCTGAGATAGCATAAAAATAAATGTCGTTGAGGGCAACTGCCCCGATGATAACTTTTTTATATCTCTCACCAAAGATACTGAGGCACGAATGTATTTTTTTTTGGACATTCACCCAAAATTTAGTAAAAATTGTTAACAACCCCCAGGAAAAAAGTTTTGAGTTACGAGTTCTGTTAGCTGAGTGGGAAGTCTAACACATGACACTCACCCATCTTAATTTCAGCACTGACTATATTCCAATTTTGGGCGGGGACGTATACGGGCGATCGCGCTTTCCGATAAGATGTATATGCTCAAAACGATGTCACCCATAAAGAGCAGACCATAGCAACTGGTAAGGAATTTTATTTTATGAGTCAAGCAGAGACATTTGAAAAAGTCAAGAAAATTGTTAGCGACCAGCTGAGTGTTGAGGCTGATACTGTCAAACCAGAATCGAATTTTGCCAATGATTTAGGCGCAGATTCCCTAGATACAGTGGAATTAGTCATGGCTTTGGAAGAAGAATTTGATATCGAAATTCCCGATGAAGCCGCCGAAAAAATTACAACTGTTCAAGAAGCAGTGGATTATATCAACAACAAAGTTGCCGCATCTGCTTAAACAGAGATTGGAGATTGGGGACTAGGGATTGGGGATTGGGAATTAGGGAAGAGGTAAGTTTTTTCCTGTTCTCTGAATACCTACCTGTAGCTAGTCCTCAGTCCCTAGTCCCTAGTACCTAATTTTTGCAACTTTCTCGCCATCTTGTACTGAGTCATGACAGATTATAATCGTAAACGCGTTGTTGTAACTGGTGTTGGCGCGATTACACCTATTGGTAATACACCTGCTGAATATTGGGAAGGATTGTTAAGCGCACGCAACGGCATTGACTACATCACTTTCTTTGATGCTTCTAGCCATGATTGCCGCATTGCGGGTGAAGTCAAAAATTTCGATCCCCATGAATATATGGAGCGCAAAGATGCCAAGCGCATGGATCGATTTTCTCAGTTCGGAGTCGCAGCAGCTAAACAAGCACTTGCAGATGCCAAGTTAGTTATTAATGAACTCAACGCTGAACAGGTAGGAGTTATTATAGGTTCTGGTGTAGGTGGCATTAAGGTCATGGAAGACCAGCAAACCATCTACCTCAACCGTGGCCCAGATCGCTGTAGTCCATTTATGATTCCCATGATGATCGCTAACATGGCGGCAGGACTAACAGCAATTCATACTGGTGCAAAAGGGCCAAATAACTGTACTGTAACAGCTTGTGCTGCTGGTTCTAATGCCGTTGGTGACGCATTTCGCATGATTCAAGGCGGTTATGCTCAAGCAATGATTTGTGGGGGGTGTGAGGCAGCGATTACGCCTTTATCTGTAGCTGGTTTTGCGGCTGCACGCGCCCTTTCCACTCGTAACGATGATCCTACTCATGCTTGCCGTCCCTTCGACCGCGATCGTGATGGATTTGTCATGGGTGAGGGTGCGGGAGTGTTGATTCTCGAAGAATTGCAACACGCCCTCAGTCGTGGCGCACGTATTTATGCGGAAATCGTCGGTTATGGTATGACCTGTGATGCCTACCATATCACTTCCCCCGTTCCTGGGGGTGAAGGGGCAGCTAGAGCCATCCAGTTAGCACTTAAAGATGCAGGTATCACCCCAGATCAAGTGAGCTACATCAATGCCCACGGCACTAGCACCCAGGCTAATGATGCCACAGAAACCGCAGCTATTAAAAGAGCTTTGGGCGATCATGCCTACAAAATTGCCGTCAGTTCCACTAAATCAATGACAGGACACCTGTTAGGCGGTTCTGGGGGTATTGAAGCAGTAGCCACAGCCTTGGCGATCGCTAACGATCAAATTCCACCTACAATCAATATCGAAACCCTTGATCCAGAGTGCGATTTAGATTACGTACCTAATGTTAGCCGCGCTCTCAAAGTTAACGTGGCTTTATCCAATTCCTTTGGATTTGGTGGTCATAATGTCACCTTAGCCTTTAGAAAGTATGTTGACTAAATGAACAGGCTAGGAAGCACAGGGGCAACAACAAAACTCAGCACAGTTTCCTGGCAACACTAACGCTAACAACACTGATCACAAGAAAATTGAGAGTTCACAATTCAGGAGACAGAATAGTTCAAAAATTAGGAGATAATGTGAGCAGCCAAAGTAATCATCACCAAGCTGAATGAAGAATCCAGAATCTAAAGTTCAGAAATCTTGAATTTTTCTATTCTGCATCCTGATTCCTGAGTTCTCAATTTTTCTGGACTTCTAAGTTTTCCATGTTCACGAAACAGCCGCAATGATCATCTGTGTCGGCTATCCCGCAATCAACACAACAATAGTATCGTAAATCTCCTTTCCCAATTAGCCAAGGGTTCAAGTTAACCTAATTTTAGGCTTGATTAATTACCACAAACTTAGGAGATCCCGCTTGTCCATGCACAATTGGGAATGGGATGATGATACTGTAGGGGAACTTCTATCAGTTAACAGTTAACAGTCAACAGTTATCAACATAAAATTTACTGCTGATAACTGATCATTGGTAACTGATAACTGTTAAAAACCACCCCCGTAAGAGTAGCTCCAAGAGTACTAACCCGTCGTTAAAAATAAGAAATTATGGCTGTTGCAACCCAATCCCTCGAAGAACTTTGTATTAATTCGATTCGTTTCTTAGCTGTTGATGCTATAGAAAAGGCAAAATCGGGACACCCAGGACTGCCGATGGGCGCAGCTCCGATGGCTTTCGTACTCTGGGATCGCTTTATGCGGTATAACCCCAAAAACCCCAAATGGTTTAACCGCGATCGCTTTGTTTTATCTGCCGGTCATGGTTCAATGTTGCAGTATGCTCTACTGTATCTGACAGGCTTTGACAGCGTATCTATTGAAGATATTAAGCAGTTCCGGCAGTGGGAATCTAAAACCCCCGGACACCCGGAAAACTTCGTCACCCCTGGGGTAGAAGTAACTACAGGCCCCCTCGGTCAAGGTATTGCCAATGGTGTGGGTTTAGCGATCGCTGAAGCTCATTTAGCTGCTAAATTCAACAAACCCGATGCTAAAATTGTTGACCATTACACCTACGTAATTTTGGGTGATGGTTGTAACATGGAAGGCGTTTCCGGTGAAGCTGCTTCTTTGGCTGGTCACTTGGGCTTAGGTAAACTTATCGCCCTGTATGACGATAACCATATCTCTATTGATGGTTCTACAGACGTTGCTTTTACTGAGGATGTTTCTAAACGGTTTGAAGCTTACGGCTGGCACGTCCTGCACGTAGAAAATGGTAACACCGATTTAGAGGCGATCGCTAAAGCTATTGAAGAAGCAAAAGCTGTCACCGATAAACCCACCATGATTAAGGTGACAACTATTATCGGTTACGGTTCTCCCAACAAATCTAACACTGCTGGTATTCACGGTGCAGCTTTGGGTGGAGACGAAGTAGAATTAACCCGGAAAAATTTGGGTTGGGAACATGAGCCATTCGTCATTCCTCAAGATGTCCTCGACCACACCCGCAAAGCTGTAGAACGCGGCGCAGGCTATGAAACTGATTGGAACAAAGCCTTCGCTGACTACAAAGCTAAATATCCCCAAGAAGCGGCTGAATTTGAGCGTTATCTCAGTGGTAAACTCGCTGACGGTTGGGATAAAGTACTACCCACCTACACCCCTGAAGATAAAGGCCTTCCCACCCGGAAGCACTCCGAAACCTGTCTCAACAAATTGGCGGCGGTTTTACCTGAACTCATTGGTGGTTCAGCTGACTTAACCCACTCCAACTTGACCGAAATCAAAGGTAAAGGCGACTTCCAAAAAGGACAATACCAAAACCCCAACATCCACTTCGGTGTGCGGGAACACGCAATGGGTGCAATTTGTAACGGTATTGCGTTACATGGTTCAGGATTGATTCCCTACGGTGCTACCTTCCTGATCTTCACCGACTATATGCGGGCTGCTATTCGCTTATCTGCCTTGTCTTTAGCTGGCTCGATTTGGGTAATGACTCACGACTCCATCGGTCAAGGTGAAGACGGCCCCACCCACCAACCTATCGAAACCCTAGCTTCTTTGCGCGCTATTCCTAACTTGACAGTAATTCGTCCTGCTGATGGTAACGAAACATCTGGGGCTTATAAAGTAGCGATTGAAAGAGCAAAACAAAATGATCCTACTTTGTTAGCCTTCACTCGTCAAAACGTCCCTAACTTGGCAGGTACATCTGTTGCAGGTGTAGCTAAAGGTGGATATGTTGTAGTAGATTGCGATGGCACACCAGATTTAATTCTGATTGGTACTGGTTCAGAATTGAGCCTGTGTGTAACTGCTGCTGAAAAACTCGCAGCCGAAGGCAAGAAAGTCCGTGTTGTTTCTTTACCTGCTTGGGATTTATTTGAAGCCCAAGATGCAGCTTACAAAGAATCTGTTCTACCTAAAGCTGTTACTAAGCGTTTAGCTGTGGAAGCTGCTAGTAGCTTCGGTTGGCATAAGTACATTGGTACTGAAGGCGATACTGTGACAATTGACCGTTTTGGTGCTTCTGCTCCTGGCGGCGTTTGTTTAGAGAAATTTGGCTTTAGTGTTGATAATGTGTTAGCTACAGCTAAAAAATTGTTGGGCTAATCGCAACGGAATATTTGCGTGAAGTACTCACCCCTCAACTCAGTAGGGGTGAGTTTTTGCTTTCTCAAC
Source organism: Trichormus sp. (assembly GCA_050633005.1). Taxonomy (GTDB): domain Bacteria; phylum Cyanobacteriota; class Cyanobacteriia; order Cyanobacteriales; family Nostocaceae; genus Trichormus. The sequence goes on from JBODRP010000175.1 coordinate 8,118, forward strand.
AAGCCCTAAAAAACCAGGTTTCTGAACCAAGAAACCCCTAAAAAACCGGGTTTCTCAACGAAAGATTAAGGTTTCTAAGCTGAGGGATTTGCAAGAAACCCGGTTTTTAACCCAGGGTTAACCTGCAAATACAATTTGAATAGTCAAACTGCGAATTTTGCCTATATCGGCTCTGGCTTTATCTGTGACTTCCAAAGTCCAAGTTCCTTGAGGGATTTTACCTTTGAGGGTAGCTAATTGAGGGGTATTGACTTCATCATAGGTGGTTTTGATGTTGTCTGTAGAGCCGCCTTGACGATTATGGAGAACTATCGGTAACACACCTAATTGTGTGGGAGGCTTGAGATTTACTATTAAGTCGCTAATGTAGGTATGTTCAATATCTACCTCAACTTTGATAGATTTAATTTGGTTGGTATTAGCGATCGCTAAACTCAATGTGGATATCTGCAAATCTTTAATCGGGACATCCTGCACGGCTTTAAAAATACTTACTGGTTCAGGTTGGGGGGGTGATGCTAGTTCTACAGCTTTGAGGGCATTCACCCGACCATAACCATAAAAGGGGCTACGTCCATCAGCATTATAATTGCCGTTAGCTTCATCAATGCGATCGCAGGAGCGTTTAATGATATCTTTGACCTCATCCCAACGTAAATTAGGGTTACGGGAAATAATCAAAGCTGCTACACCAGCTACCCCAGGACACGCGCTGGAAGTGCCACCAAAACTATTAGTATAGTTGCCTAGTTGGTCGCCTAGTCTGAGATTACCTGAATTGTACCCTACTAACCCGGTGCGATCGCTTGTCCAAATGCCGGAGGTTTGAGAACTGTAGCCATTGTTACTGGGGAAAGCGCACCACACAGCATTGCCAAAGTCACTATAAGCACTTCTTGTTCCGAAGTCGTTACAAGCAGCTACAGCAATCACTTTTGGGTAGCTAGCGTAACCGTCATTATCGACGCTCTCATTGCCATTCCCGGCTGCAAATAAAATCACGCACCCTTTACCATTACGCCCTTGATTAAAGGCGTATTCCATTGCCAACCGTGTAGAATCAGGTAGAGGCACTTTTTGCTGATGACCTGGGTCGTTAGGTTCCCACCAAATACCATCCGGTGGCCCCCAGCTACAAGAAATTATATCTGCACCGTTTTGCGCTGCCCAGACAAAAGCGTCTGCTTCCTCTTGTGAACCCAACGCCGACACAAATCGAATGGGCATGAGTTTCGCTTTTGGTGCTACACCGGATGCGCCAAAGTTGCCATTGCCACAGGCGACTCCGGCGCAGGCTGTACCGTGATGATCTGAATTTCCTGGGCGGGGATTATCAGTTTTTCTGGTAACATCCCGTGGAGCAACAATTTTACCAGAGGAGCGGAACTCTTCATGGTCAATATCTACACCATCATCAATAATGGCAATAGTTGTCCCTGCACCTTCGCTGAACTTCCAAGCTGCTTCCACGTTGGCATGAGCATTGATCACTTTACCATTAATTGTGGTTTCCTTGAGATGCCATTGCTGGGGGAAAACTTGACGTTGGCGAAATTCTCGGACTAATTCAGGATGGCAAAGCTCTACTGATTCCTCATTGAGTATTCTTTCGGCTAAGTCAAAAACCGCTAAACCAGTATTTGCAGGCGCGCTGACAAAATAGGCATTGCGAGCATAATCAAGTTGACGTTTGATGGTTAAATCATAACGCCGCAAAACCTCCTCACAGGTGTTGGCTTCGATTTGATTATGGAACTTGACAAATAAGTTTTCGGTGTAAACTACTGGTTGCTGGGATTGAGGATCAACCAATACCCTACCAGCAAATTGGATGTCAGCTTCTTGATTTAAAATTTCCCTAGCTTGGTCACGTAAAGCTCCATCTTGATGGGGTGCTTTTAGTTCCAGAACTTCTACACCTGCTGGGCGAAATCGTGCCGTTACCTGAAATTGGTCGAGGACATGACGAGCTTGTGGTGATACAGATGCCACTTCAAAGGGTCTATCTCCCACAAGCACATTACGGGTTTCGGTACGAACTACAATGTGATTATCACTAATCACAAGTTCATACTGCTCACCGTTCTGGCCACCATAGCGAACCTGAACCATAATTTAATCTCCTGGTATGCAGTTTCATCTCAGCCTCTGGTTGGTGTGTGCATATCTGGAATGAGTCACCCACAAACCGCAGCTGAGACACTATTTACTATTAGCCACTAAATACAAGCCTGCCCGTGATTTTTCCAGAATATCGATAATACAAGTTAAAAAATCTCAATAAAAAGCGATATCAGATATTTTTAGACTAGCTTACCTGCATTAGATAAAAAACTCCACCCACAAGGGGATGGAGTTTTTGGGCATGGGGAATCGGGCATGGGGCATGGTAAAGAGATCACCAATGCCCTATGCCCCAAGCGACGGGGCGACTATCCCTCTCCACCCGCAAGGGAATGGAGTTTCCCGTCGCTTTCGATGAATATTTTCCGCCTCACTACCCATCATCGGATAAGCTGTATTCCAATATGCGATCGCACTTTCAGGTACTTGATCACTAAACCAACTCAATTCTGAGACTACCGCAATACCGTTATTTGCCAGCAATGGTCGCCAAAGTTTCAAAGCCTGTTCAAATCCCAGGTTATATGCAGCACCTTCAGACCAAAGTAAATCGACTGAAGCCTCTGCCCAATCCAGTTTACCCATCTCCCCATGAATTGGGGTAATCAGAATTACCGATGCCTATATTAAGCTGATATAAAGCTGCTAATTGCTCAAGCAAGAATACACTTGCATTAAAAAGATAAAATTTGCTTATATTCAATGAACAAAAACTCTATATCACATGATGCTTTTCAGCACAAATCGGAGATGTATTTTTAACAAAAAACTGATGAAATTTGCTGAGATGTGGAATTTTTGACTTGGAATCAAAATATCTCTCTAGAGAAGTAAAACTTAACCTGATGTTAATTTTTGTATGTATAAGATTTGACAAACACCTTGAATTTAAAGTTTTGGTAAAGATGTTTAGCAGACTTTGAAAGCGTGATAGATAAATACTTGTGTTCCTCAGTAATCATCAGCAAAAAACATTAAAACCGTGGTAATTCTCAAATAGTGTTTATTATTGCGGTAATTCACAGATGATTTTTGCCAAATTAATGAAACATTTGTATATTTCTGGACTTCACGTCTCAGATGTATCTGATGTAGACCTATCACTCCAGAAACTAGCAACACAACTTT
>JBODRP010000176.1:0-11310 GCA_050633005.1 Trichormus sp.
GAAACAAAATGGCAAATATAATTTTTGACTATGAGGCAACGCATAGATTAATTCGCAATGTAAATGGATATGTAACTATACAACCTGCTCTTCCGAATCGAAGTCGTCTTTATGTTATATTCAACGACTCGACAAATAGGACTGTATACGTCGGTACCGCAGAGAGCGTGCAAGATCGTTTTAAGGATAGAATTGATGCTGTACAACACTTGGGATTTAGTCAATCACAACTTGATGCTATTTTCATTGCTGTTATCCATATTACATTTGATGGTAAGAACACCCCCCCACATGACGATGGAAAAGCTCAGGGTGTGGATGTGGAACACCTTCTCATAAGAACATATATCACCCCTTTGGGATGTTTGGTAAGAAATACTTTAAAAACAGAGCAGTTTTTAAACAAATCTGGACAAACGCTTACGTGGGAATTAAAAAATTCTGCGGGAATAGCGAATTTTGGAGGACCATACAATTATAAATTGCCACCCAACACGCTGCTTTAATTTCTAATAATTTAGAACTTGAATTTGTAATATTTTTTCCAACCTCTTACATCAGTGGCTTCTCTCAATATACATGGAATTGCTTTTTATAGAGAAGTTGACGAACCTAAATTTCCATGTATTTACTTTCGAGAGCCAGTGAGCAACGCTTCGGAAAATTTTCTAGCGTTAACATAATTTCGTAACATCCTCTTACCCATTGATAAGCCCGCTCTGGTGAATCTTCCTTAATCCAAAGAAAAATACTTTCTATATCTGTTACTGCAGTAGGCGAGATTTCAATCTGGTAAGCCATATTTTTCCCTTAGCTGCTTCCAGCCTTCCTTTAGAGGCATACCTTCTCCTTGCTCGAACTCCTCAATACTCTTTCGGATGCCTGCAATAGACTCAAGTAACTCAATCTTCTCAAGAAGTTGCTGGTAGCTTTCAGCATCTTGAACAACGACGGCAGCTTTGCCATTAACAGTAAGAACCATTGGTGCTTTTGTTTCTTTGAGCCTTGCCAGAAAAGCTTTAGCACCCCTCTGAAATTCTGAGAGGGGATGGATGTCACTTAGACTAAGCATGATATTTTCAATAAATTATTTGATAATTTCATGATAAAAATTTGCCATTGTTTTGTCTAGGGCGATCTAGAGCAAAAGAGCGATCGCCCCACATCCAAGAAAGTTGTTCTGATTTCGGCGGATGCAGTCGTCAGCAACGCGATGAAAGTGAGGTGAGGCAAAAAACTGCTCCCTATTCCCAGGTTGAAACATCACGCAAGACATCAGGGATTTCTCCTTGGGATAGGGGAAATTCTAAGATAGTTTCTCTGTAACCTAAGTATCCAGATTCGGCAAATGATAACAGCATTCGTGCTAGTGCTAGCCAGACTTCTGGCTCATATTCCCAATCACGATAACGGGTAGAACGACCAGCAATTGAACGCAATGCCCAAAAATAAGAGTTTCTAACTACAGAACCACCCTTTTTGAACTCTGGTAAGTCCTCATGGTTTAAAAATAGCACTTGATTGTCAATTTTCGCTCTCATAGGGACTTTTAACTACAAAAATAATCAATTGCTGTGTAGGGATGGGGGCAGGGGGCAGGGGGCAGGGGGCAGGGGAAGCAGGGGAAGCAGGGGAAGCAGGGGAGGCAGGGGGGAAATATTTACGCCAATGCCCTATGCCCTATGCCCAAAATTCTTTAATTTTGAATTTTGTAGCTTTAGCTTCCCGCAGGGTATTTTGAATTTTGAATTGATATGCCCTAGCCTCTCTTATTTAACAGATTCCTTTTGGCGTTTTTGGATTCCTGGACAAGTATAGTGTGTATGGTTTCTAGCATTTCCTTTTGTGTGTATGGTTTGGCAAGAAATTTTTTCACCATGACGGTTTTTGTGAGTTGATTTTTGCTTACCAAGCCACTGACAGCAACAATATTGACTGAGGAATTAATTTTCTGTAAGGCGCGGATGGTGGTACTACCATCCATACCAGGCATCATCATATCCATTAATACCAGGCTAATTTTATCTTGGTTTTGGGCATAGAGTGCGATCGCCTCTACTCCATCGGTAGCGGTTAATACTCTATAGTTGTAAGCCTCTAGGGAGATTTTGGTAGTCTCTAGAATTTGGGTTTCGTCATCTACAACCAAAATTAATTCACCGTTACCTTTGAGCAGTTCTAAGTCTTCTACTAGTGAGGTGGCTGCGGCTTCGACTGCTGGTAAAAATACTTCAAATTGTGTGCCTTTGCCGACTTCGCTGTACACTTTCACAAAACCATGATGGCTTTTAATGATGCCCTGTACAGTTGATAAACCTAGCCCTGTACCTTTACCCACGTCTTTAGTTGTGAAAAATGGCTCGAAGATTCTATCTAGGGTTTCTGGGGGAATACCGATACCTGTATCTGTAATGCTAATCACAATGTAATGTCCGACATTTGCACCCAAATTCATGCGCGCATACTGTTCATCAATAAATAAATTTTTGGCACACAAACTTAAGCTACCACCTTCTGGCATGGCATCACGGGCATTTACTACTAAGTTCATGAGTACCTGATGTAAATTAGTAACGTCGCCAATTACCATCCACAGTTCTGGTTGAATATTTACAGAAAATGTAATAGATTTGGGAAATGTTTCTTGGACAATTTGCTTAATTTCTGAGAACAAATAGTTAGTTTGTACAATGGTGCGTTTACCTTCAACGCCACGGGTAAACTGTAAAACTTGCTTGACTAAAGCCGCACCGCGTTTAGCGTTAGATTCTATAGTTTGAAACATTCGCTGAGAGCGATCGTCAACGTTTGGTAGTTTAATTTGTAGTAGCTGGGCGGCTGTTAAAATTGGAGTCAGGATATTGTTGAGATCGTGGGCAATACCACCTGCTAGTGTGCCAATACTTTCTAATCTTTGCGCGCGTAAAAACTGATTTTCTAGTTGTTTTTTATCGGTAATATCTGTGTTTACTGTCAAAATTGATTGTGGTTTTCCATGTTCATCACGCATCAGATTCCAGCGACTAGCAACAATAATTTTTTTACCTTGCCTAGTTAATTGATGCAATTCACCGTACCAAAAATCACTTTCTGTTAAACTATGCAAGACATTTTGCAGTTGTGGGAGAGTTTCTGGTGAATACAAAAATTCACTCACATTTTTACCAATTACTTCTTCAGACTGCCAACCATATAAATTTTCTGCTCCTTTACTCCAGAAACATATGTGCTGATGCAAGTCTTTAACTAAGACTGCATCTGTAGTAATATCGAGTAAAGCGGCTTGTTCTCGTAATTTATTTTCTGCTTGTTTGCGCTCCTCAATTTCTACTGCTAAAAGTTGATTTTGGGTTCGCAGTTGTTTGGTTAAATTGCGTAGTCGCAGGTGGAGTTTAACGCGAGCTAAAACTTCTTCGTGTTGTAGTGGTTTAGTAATATAATCAACTGCACCCAGACTTAAACCTTTGACTTTATCGACTGTTTCCGAGAGGGCAGTCATGAAAATAACCGGAATGTCTTTGGTTAATTCATTGCTTTGCAGGCGGCGACAAGTTTCAAAACCGTCTATTCCTGGCATGAGGATGTCTAAAAGAATCAAGTCAGGAGGAGCATATTCAGCCCTTGCTAAAGCACTTTCACCATCTTCTGCTACTAATACCGTATATCCAGTATTAGCTAAAAAATCAAACAGCATTTCTAAATTGATAGGAGTGTCATCAACTATGAGGATGACTCCTTGTTCGAGTGTATCAATAGCCATATCATTGGGATGTTTTAAAAAAGTTTTAAAAAAGTTTAAAATTGTTGCAAAAATTCTAAAATTTGCTTGCCTTTAAAACCTTTGGCAAGTTGACGTAAATGATTGGCAAAGGGTATTAATTTTTTGTCCAATTCCTCTAATTGTTGAGTTCTTTCAGAAATAGCCCTCAAGTTACCTCGCATGGCTAAATCGAGCAAAATTGTTAATTCTTCAGATGGTGGAGTAGCCAGTTGCGAGTCTGGGATTTGAGGGTGTGGTTGATCATCTTCTGGTTTGGGTGAAAGCTTTCTTTCATGTTGATAAATCCATTGCAAGTTTAAATGAAATTGTAACTTTTCTAAAAGATTATTAATCTGGATGGGTTTGGGTAGAAAATCGTTACAACCAACTTCCTGACTCTGTTGTTGTTCCACATCAAAAACACTGGCGGAAATGGCAATAACTACTGTATTTTTAAGTTCTGGTAACATTTTAAGCCGGCGTGTAGCTTCAAAGCCATCCATGCGATTCATTACTAAGTCCATGAAAATCACATCTGGTTGAAATTCACGGGCTTTATTAATAGCATCTACACCGTCTGTTGCTTCTAGCACTGTAAAACCCAAAGGTTGAAGTAAATTAACTAAAATAGCGCGATTTTCCCATTTATCATCTACTATCAATACTTTACGTCTAGAACCAATAAAAGCAACTATATCGCCTGTTTCAGTGCTATCGGTATGAGTGGAGTAGACAGCTTCAGGTAAATCTAAGTCTAGCCAAAAAATACTACCTTTTCCTAAATTACTTTTAACATTTAGTTCACTCCCCATAAGTTGAACTAATTGACGGCTAATCGCTAATCCTAAACCTGTACCTTCAGTTTTCAGGCTATCTTGAGCTACTTGCTGAAAAGGCAGAAAGATTTCTTCTAATTGCTCTGCTGCAATACCAATGCCTGTATCTTCTACATAAAATCTGATTTGTGTTTTAGAATACTCAGTGTTAATTATTCCTGTTTTTAGTTCCCAATTTTCATGAATAGGTACATATCCTATTTGAAATGTGACACAACCTTTGTCTGTAAATTTAATGGCGTTACTGAGTAAATTAATTAATACTTGTCGCAATCGTTTTTCATCGGCATAGACTATTTTAGGTAAGGTAGAAATTGGTTGATATAATAGTTGGATACCTTTTTGTTCGGCGCGGATACGGCACATTTGCACGATAGTATCTAGAAATTGCGAAAAATGAAATTGTTGGGGATAAAGTTCCATTTTTCGAGCTTCTATTTTAGAAATGTCTAAAATGTCATTAATTAAGGTTAATAAGTGTTCGCCACATTGATAAATAATATCAACCCCATTTTTTTGCTGAGGGTTTAAATTTTTATCTTTCTGTAAAATTTGGGTATAGCCTAAAATGCCATTTAGGGGGGTGCGGAGTTCATGGCTCATGTTAGCAATAAATTCACTTTTAGCACGGTTAGCGGCGGCGGCGATTTCTTCGGCTTTTTGACGTTCTTTAATTTCTCTTTTTAAGAGTTGATTTTTCTCTTGTAACTCTAGAGTTCGCTGTGTGACTTTAATTTCTAAGTTACGATTGTATGCTTCTAAATCATTATAAAGGCGGGCATTTTCAAGAGCGATCGCAGCTTGGGAAGATAACAGTTGTAATACTTCTACTTGTCCTGATGTAAATGCTCCTGACATTAAGTTATTTTCTAAATACAGGATACCAATCAGTTTACCTTGATTAACAATAGGTGTACATAGGAGAGATTTAGGCTGATGTTGAATGATGTAACTATCTGTGGTAAAAATACCGTTATCGGTGGCATCGTTCAACACGACACTTTCTTGAGTACGGTGGACGTAATTAATTACTGAGATGGGTAATTCCTCAGTTGATAATACAGGAATTGATTGTTGGATGTGAATTTCTGCATTGGCAAAACTACCTGAAGCTTCTATATATAAATTCCCCGCCTTTTCTAATAATAATAATCCTCTTTCTGCACCAGCATTTTCTAAGACGATTTGCATTAATTTAGTCAGCAGCTTTTCTAAAACGATTTCGCCAGATAGTGCTTGAGCAGCTTTAACTACGGTAGCTAAATCAATAGCTTCCCCAATATCTGCATTGGCTACAGTTGAGATTTTTTGTGTCGATATTTGAGATAAAAATTGAGGATATTTTAATTCTAAATCTTGTACTTTAGCGGTAGCACCCCAGTGCAGATATGCGTAATAAGCATCAGTTAAATAGATTTGGGCTATTTTGTCTTTACCACAACTAAAGTAAAATTTTGCTGCTAGTTCATTGGCTAGTGCGGCTTCTTGGATGTATCCTTGGGTTTGGGAGGTTGCGATCGCACAATCATAACTCTCCATTGCTTGCCAATTTTCTCCTAAAATCCGCGCTGTTTCCGCTTCTACAAGTTTATACTTATGCTGAAAGTTCATCGGCGCATGATCTGCCCATTTTCGCATTTTGGCTTGATTGTAGTTAACTTTCTCTAGGAGAGATTTCTGCTGTAGTGGTGGTGCGGTGGGGTAGGTGGCAAGTTGCACTAAAGAATCATAAAAATAAAATTGCGGTACATTTAACCACCCTGTGACACCATCTAAATATTGTTCGGCTTGCAGTGCATATTGTCTAGCTTGTTCTAACTCGCCAAATAAATAACATAAAATTAATTTAGCCAGAAATACATAACATACTACTGTGCGTTCATTTGATTGGATATGTAGGGGTAATAATTGTACTTCGTTGTAGGCTGTACCAATTAACTGACAAGGGTTTTCAGCTAACCCGATTAAATTCAAAACTACCTGATGAAATACCTGATGCCATTTTAATGCAGTTTCTTGATGAATTTGCGCGATCGCTTGGCTATATCTAGCCATTTCTTGTTCTAAATTCTTTAATTCTGCACCACTCCAAAATAAATATTGGCATTTATTACTAGCTGCATAGCCAGTATGTACTAAATCACCAAATTCTAATCCACTGGAGTAAGCAGCTTCTAAAAGTGGCAATGTTTCTCTGACATGATGTTTCCCATAAATGATGAAAGTGGCTACTTTAAATAATACCTGAGCGCGGACTTTAAAAGCATCTAAACTTTCTGCCAGCACTAAAGCCAATTTACCAAATTTATCGGCTGCTTCAATATCTTGTAATAAGCCGCTAAACACAACTCCATAATCAGCAAAGCCACTAGCAGCAAAGGTATTTTTACCATATTGAATAGATAAATTTACTTGTTCACAAGCCATTAAAATAAATAATGTCGGTGCAGATTGATAAGCAGCAGGAACTAAACTAGCTATGAGCCGTAAAGCAGCTAGTTTATTAGCATCAGTCATTACAGGTAAATTAACTAAATCTGTGCTACTTTTATTTGTTAAATTAGCTGTTGTTTTGTTAATAGCTTGTTGAATATCTACAGGAGTTGGTGCTGCTGGTAGTTTGATGCCCAATATTTCCAGCATTTGCAAACCTAAATTCACAGCAGCGATTAATTTTCTTTGGACTTCACAACTTTTAATTCGCAATTCATAAATTTTTACTTTTTCTATTTGGGTGTTTGCTTGTTGTAATACTACTTTAGCTAAATGTTCAAGTTGCTCAAAGTCACCAATCAAAAATGCTACTTCTGCGGCTTCTTGATGTATAGTTAATGTGAGTTGATACTGCTCATACCAGCTATCTGTTGTTAATAAGCTTAACCCTTGATGCAGATAATCCATAGCAGACTCATAAGCTGTGGCTAGTTTAGCTTTTTGTCCCGCTAGAAGATTAAGTTCAGCTAGCTCAATTTTTTCTGATTTTAGGCTAAGTAATTCTGTACTAGAGTTTAAATGATTAACTAATGTAAAAATATTATCATAGCGTTCTTCAATCGTAGTATTTTCAAGGAGTGATCGCCCAATTTTAAGATGACTTAACTGTTGCTCAAAATTGGCCATTAATGAATAAGATGCTTGTTGTACGCGGTCATGTAGAAATTTATATGTAATTCCTTGTTGTCTTGCTTGCTGCTCATCAACAACCACAGATTTTTTATAAGATTCATCTACTGGCAAAATTAAACCAGCTTGCAGTGCTTCTCTTAAATCTTCTTGAGTTTCTGCACAAGATTTTTCATGCACAAGACTTAAAAAATCTAAAGTAAATTTATCGCCAATACAAGCTGCTAACTTCAAAATATTTTGTGTATTTGGTGAAAGTTTCTGAATGAGATTTACCATCAGTTCAACTACATTATCTGTAATTTGAATAGTTTGTAGTTGTTTGATATCCCAGAGCCAAGCACCAAAACTAAAATCAAATTTTAACAGGTTTTCTTGCTGCAAAGATTTGAGAATTTGGCTTAAAAAGAAAGGATTTCCCTGTGTTTTACCAAATAATAACTCAGCTAGTCGCTCTGACTGATTTAAATGAGTGTGGAGTGTATCACTAATGAATTGTTTTACATGATCTAACTGTAAAGGTTTAAGGAGAATGTGCTGAATATCTGCGCGGGATTTTTGAATGTCTTCTAAAGTTAGCAGCAATGGATGAGTTGCATTCACCTCATTGTTACGATATGCACCTAATATTAATAGATGTTTGCTCTGAGGATGTTTAATTAGCAATTGAATTAATTTTAGAGATGCTGCATCTGCCCATTGCAAGTCATCTAAAAAAATTACTAATGGGTGTTCTGGTTGACAAAATACATCAATGAATTGTTGAAATACACGGTTAAATCGGTTTTGAGATTCATACAAACCCACCTGAGTAACTTCTGGTTGAGTGCCAATAATGCGTTCAATTCCTGGAATGACATCAATAATTAATTGACCATTAGTACCTACAGCCGCTAAAATCTTGGTTTTCCAAGTTGCGATGCTTTGGGAATTTTCAGTTAATATTTGCTGAATTAATTGCTGAAATGCTTCTATTAAAAAAACATAGGGAATATGACGTTTGAATTGGTCAAATTTACCAACTATAAAATAACCTTTACTCTTAGCTATGGGTTGAAGAACTGCATTGACTAAAGAAGATTTACCAATACCAGAGTAACCACTAATTAATATTACCTCAGTAGCCCCAAGTCTAACTCGCTCAAAGGCATTAATTAAAGTAGCTACCTCTGTTTCTCGACCATAAAGTTTTTGCGGAATTAGAATTTGACTATATAAATCTAATTGTCCAATAATAAATTCATCAATTTTACCAAATGTTTTGATTCCCTTCAGACACTTTTCTAAATCAGATTTTAATCCCAAAGCATTGTGATATCTGTCTTCAACATTTTTAGTAAGTAATTTCATCACAATATCAGCAACTATTTGAGGAATTTCTGGCTTAATTTCCTTTGGTGACAAGGGAGTTTTAGCGATGTGACAGTGAATTAATTCTAAGGTGTCATTAACAGTAAATGGTAGTTTTCCTGTGAGCATTTCATAAAAAGTAACACCCAATGAATAAAAGTCAGTACGATAATCAATTGTATGGTTCATCCGCCCAGTTTGTTCTGGTGACATATAGGCAGGTGTGCCTGTGAGTAAATTGGGTTGACAGATGAGAGAGTTTTCTTGAGTGAGGTAGGATGAAATATTAAAACCCAGAATTTTGACTTGATATGTTTGGGGATTGATGAGAATATTTTCTGGTTTAATGTCTTGATAAATAATATTGTTTTGATGGAGTTGTGCGAGTGTTGTAGCTAGTTGAATGGCGATTTCTAAAAATGTGGCTATATCAAATGTTTTTGTACTGATAATTCTTTTTAATGGGTAGCCACCAAAGTCATCAAAAACTATTGCTAGGTTATTTTGATAGCTTTCTAGAGCAATTGGTCTAATAATTCCAGTTAGATTTAATGATTGTAGTATTTTATATTCGGATTTTAATTCTGCAAGTTGTTTTATTGTGGGATATTCAGCTTTACTGGTTTTAATAATTACTGATGGTTTTGCTGAGTCTTTAAAAGCACGGTAAATACAAAAATTTTGATTTTCAGTCAGAATTTCACTGAGATTGTAACCAAGAGTTGTAATGCCCATTTTTGATAATAATTAAATATACTATAGAAATTTATTTATAATTTTTCTGGATTTTGTATATATATTATGACTAATTATTAGGCTGTAACTTAGGTGTTAACGCAATTTTTTACTGAATATAAAATTATGTAATTAAAATTAAAGGCGTTGCAAGTATTCACTCTGATATAAAACATCATTTTGTTGCCAAGAGATGTTTTTTTGACTGATAAATTGCGTTTTTCTAGAGCTTGCGGTGCGTTACTAACACACTAGTGGACTTTTTCGAGTTGGCGGTGCGTTATGGCTTCGCCTAACACACCCTACTGGCGTGTCTAGACTAAAATGTTGCATTAAAAAATCGATTTTATCCGCGTTAATCCGCGTTTATCTGCGCTTTTATCCAAATCTAATGCACTACTTTAGCCTTGCCACGCACTACTGGAATACTGGACTTTTTCGAGTTAGCGGTGCGTTATGGCTTCGCCTAATACACCCTACTGGAACTCTAAGGCTGAGTATTGGGCAGGTGCAAGATATGATGGTAACTTGAGAACAATTAATACTTTAATCTGCTTTGACTAGACAATTGGAAAACTGGACACCTACAAAATACGCTTTATCACTGCATACAACTACACCAGAATTGGGTTTAGCAATTAGTAATTTTGCTGGGGATACTCGTTGTCAGGTTTGGAATTTAGGAAGAGATTTATCAAGTTATGTACATCAATATATAATCGAATTTATCAAGCCACAAACTTGGGCGGACTTAGGGTTTATTGCAGTTGCTCAAGGCCCTGGAGGTTTTACAGGCACTCGTATTGGTGTTGTTTTGGCGCGAACCTTAGCGCAACAATTAGAGATTCCCGTGTTGGGAATTTCTACTTTAGCAGCAGTCGCTTGGTCTTATGCTAGCAAAAATCAGGAGTCTAGAGCGATCGCAATTGAAATGCCAGCACAACGCGGACAGGTTTTTGGCGCAATTTATCAACCCTCTCTCACTCATCCTGGTTTAATCACTTTATTACCCGAAACTGTGTTCACCCCAGAAGCATGGCAGGATACTCTAGCTAACTCGAATACTGACTATCAGCTATTAGTAGCCACATCTGGTTTAGCTGCAACGGTGACAAGTATTTTAGAACTAGCTTATTTTGATTGGCAGTTAGGCCAGCGTCCTCATTGGTCGCAGGTTTTGCCTTATTATGGGCAGCATCCGGTGGTGTAGGGGGGAGTTATGAGTTATGAGTAAGAATCAAAGCCTCTCTCCTCCTTGCAGAAGAGGGGTTTAATTATTTTTGTCATCATAAGGTCGAGCGATGCTAGCCTTAGAAGCAAAGATAATTTGTTGGACGAAGCTATTAGAACAGTTTTGTTTATTCGCAACAAAGCTTTAAGACATTGGATGGATAAGGACGCACCCCCCAAACCTTTCGGTGCGTTACTTAAATATACTACATATACTGAGATTTTTTCTCCCAATCAAACCTGATATTTATAGATTGCTAATTCCAATTTTGATCT
>JBODRP010000177.1:0-11142 GCA_050633005.1 Trichormus sp.
AACTACAGCGATCGCCCCAACAAACATTTTTATTTGGGCAATCAATACCGCGCTCGTGTCATGGCTTAAGTTTTCAAGCCTTAGCATTTTGCTTGCGGCAGTTAGCTGCTGTGTGCGTCCGAGATGCCCAAAGCCATCAACGTTTAACCGAAGCTGGAGTCTCAGCAATTTTATCCTTTGATGTAGCCTTCAGCCTCTCAGTGACTGAACTAGCCAAACAAACAGCCAAACAAATCTTTCAAACACAGGAGATTCAACCAGAAACAGCCGCCTTAATTTCCCTCCGCGCCTTTGACTCCATGTATAGCCATGACAATCAAAAATTCCAACAGCAATTAATTACCCTCAGCCGCAACTGCCAACAAAAAGGATATCAACCCGTATTACTAATTCAATCTAGAGCCTACGGAGCAGATAACGACTTAGCAGTAGCAGAACAAATTGCCCAACAAGTCCCAGGAATCAAAATTTTCAACCCCTTTGGAGTCACTAATACACTACCCACATGGCAACTAGTCATGGGTGCATTAGCCATTAGTCGTTTAATAATTGCCATTCGTTATCACACAGCAGTATTAGCCCTAGCAAGCGGCAGAATCCCCTTTAACTTGTACTATTCCAACAAAGGCAAAGACCTCACCCAACGCTTAGACATTCCTGGGTGCAACCTAAAAGAATTTAACGCAGATATATACATGAATGCGATCGCCGCCACCGCCACCGCCACCTTCGATCATCAAACCATTCGTCAACAAGTCCAACAAGACTTCCACCAATGCTATAAACAAGCACTCAAAAACTCAAAATAACTCCTCATTCTCCCCCTCTGCGTCTCTGTCTTGAAAAGTTCAGATGCCTGCGGCAAGCCGCAAAGCGTCTACGGAGGAAACCTCCGCTCCGACTTTTCGCTGCGCCTCTGCGTGAACCAAAATGAAACCAAAAATTTACCACCTCATCGACACTCAAGGCATGGGTTGGACAGGCGGCATCAAAGCCACCCTAACCAGCTTAGAAAACTCCTATCTATCCCAAAAATTTGACTTTTCCATAGCCCCCCTATCAGAAATTTCCACCCTACCATCCAAACCAGACGTAATCATAGTTCACGCCCCTTCATCCTGGCGAAACCTGATACCCCTATGGAATCTCAAATTTGCCGCCAAACTCATCATTAACGAACATCATTACTCAGCCGGCTTTGAACCTTGGAATGTCCCCGCAGTTCCCCGATTTCATCGGATGCTAAAACTAGCTTACGGAATGTGCGATCGCATTATTGCCGTTTCCCAAGGACAACAGCAGTGGATGCTCAAAAACCGATTACTAACTACTGAAAAAATCACCCTTATTCAGTCCTCCAGAATCATCGATCACTTTTTACCTGTTCCCCTCAAACCTAGAGAGATAGAACAACCATTCATCATCGGTGCGTATGGAAGATTCTGTTTACAAAAAGGCTTTGATATCTTAATCGATGCCGTCAAACAACTATCCAACCCTCGAATTATCCTCCGAATAGGTGGAGGAGGACAAGAGGAAGCCCAACTCAAACAACTAGCCGCTAATTGTCCTCAAATCGAATTTGTCGGACGAATTGATGATGTACCCGCTTTTTTAAGTCAATGTGATGCGGTAGTGATTCCCTCCCGTTGGGAACCTTGGGGTAACGTCTGCTTAGAAGCCAGGGCAGCAGGTAAACCGATTATTGCCTCGGCGGTGGATGGTTTGAGTGAGCAACTTCCAGGCTGTGGGATACTCATCCCACCAGGAAATCCACTAGCACTAGCCAAAGCAATTCAGGAATTAGTCGATTTACCTGCATCGGAGTTAGCCCAAATGGGGGAAACAGGAAAAGCTTCTGCCATCAACGCTTGGGATAACTATTTATCTAACTGGCAAAAATTACTAGAGGCTGTAACATGAAAGCGATCGCTAAAATTTTAGCAGCCTTCAAACAAGACCGCTTTGTCCGTAATATTGGCTGGATGGGGGCTTCAGAATTAGTCATCCGCGTATTTCGCCTGTTTACTACAGTCATTCTGGCGCGGTTTCTCAGCGCGGAAGATTATGGACTCGCCGCCATTGTGCTGACTACTTACGAATTTATTCGCGTCTTTACCCGTAATGGTATAGCTGACAAAATCGTCCAAGCCGATGCTAGCGAGGTGGACGAGTTATGTCGTACTGCTTTCGGGTTGAATTGGGTAATTGCTGGGGTGTTATTTACGGTGCAGTGTTTGGCATCATTAGCGATCGCTCAATTTTACAGTAACTCGAATTTAATTTTACCGATTTGTTTGATTGCGATTACATATCTGATTTACCCTCTGGCAATGGTGCAAACAGCCTTAATCAGAAGGGAAAACAAGCTGAATATTTTGGCTTTGATTAGTTCTGTGCAAGTATCCACAGATAACGTCTTAACAGCGATATTTGCCCTTTCTGGTTGGGGAATGTGGGCGATTATTTTACCCAAGTTTTTGGTAGCCCCCATCTGGATTATTCTCACCTTTAAATATCATCCCTGGCGCATGACTCAATCTCTCACCTTCGCTAAATGGCGACAGATTACGTCTTTTGCTACTCGGATTCTTGGTGTCGAATTACTCACTATCTTCCGAGAAAATATAGATTATCTGTTAATCGGTCGGTTTGTTGGTTTACAGGCATTAGGTGTTTATTATTTTGCATTTAATGCCGGATTAGGGATGAGTTTAAGTGTAATAAATGCTATACGGGTTTCGTTATTCTCAGATTTATGTAACCTCAACTCTCAACCCGTGTTATTTGCCCAACGCTATCTGCAAAGTCTGCGGAAAATCGCTTTTATGATTGTGCCTTTAGTCGTATTGCAATCGAGTTTAGCACCGTTCTACATTCCCCTAGTATTTGGGCAGAAATGGGTAGAACGGGGAGCAGTGCCAATTTTAATGCTGATTTGTTGTTCAGCTTTATCTCGTCCCTTTGCTGATGCAGCTTCGTTAATGTTCCGAGCTTTTGGACAACCACAAATTGAATTGCGTTGGAATCTGATGTTTACGGTGTGTTTGGCTAGTGGGATTTGGGTAGGTACACAATGGGGGATTTTAGGAGCTGCGATCGCAGTTATGGCAACCCATTTAATTCTGCAACCAATTTACACTGTTTGGGCAACTCACCACACTTTTAATAATTCAAAATTCAAGGTTCAAACCTAGGTAGAGTTTAAACGCAAAGGGGAGGCAGCGCGTTGGGCGGCTTTGCCGACTTGTAGCGACTGCCGTCGCGCAAAGGTAAGCGCAGAGGGGCGCGGAGAATTGTTTCTGAATGAGGACGGGAAGGGATGATAATTAGTAAGCCAATGGTATCGGTGATTATACCTGCTTATAATGCGGCTGAGTTTTTAGGGGCGGCGATCGCCTCTGTACAACAACAGACTTTTTCTGATTGGGAGTTATTGATCATTAATGATGGATCTACTGATGACACTGTAGCAATTATCGAAGAATATCAGAAAATAGATGAGCGTATTCATCTAATCAATCAACCCAATCAGGGTGTTTCTACTGCCCGCAATCTGGGAGTAGAAAAAAGTCGCGGTGAAATCCTGGCTTTTCTCGATGCTGATGATCAGTGGCTACCAAATAAGCTCTACCAACACCTGAAGCATTTTCAATCCCATCCCCGCTTAGGGGTGAGTTTTTCTCAGGTGGAAATCTTGAATCAAACGGGTGAACCAACTGGACAAGTTTCTAGTTCCCGTTTAACTAATTTAAAACCAGAATATTTCCTTTCGGAAAACCCCACAACTACAACCTCTAATTGGGTAGTATGTCGGCAAGTCTTTCAGCAGGTGGGAGGCTTTTGTGATGACATGAGTTTTTCTGAGGATTTGGAGTGGTTGTTGCGAGTCAGTTGTACTGATTGGGAAATTGCAGGTATTAATCAGGTTTTGACTCAATATCGCACTAGTTCTGGTGGGCTTTCATCTCATCTATATCGCATGGAAGCAGGTTGGAATCAACTTGTGGAGAAGGCGAGAGTGTATGCACCTGGGTTAGTTGAGCGTCATTTTGCTTTGGCTCAGGCTTTGCATCTGCGTTATTTGGCTCGGCGGGCTTTTCGTCTGCGGCTACCTGCGAATGTGGGGATTGATTTTATGAGTCGTGCTTTGCGTTCTGATTGGCGGTTGTTGGTTTATGAGCCTCGGCGGAGTTTTTTGACTTTGATGGCTGTGTTGGGGGTTTGGCTCACGCAAAGGCGCAAAGACGCAAAGGGTGAGATTTGAGAAGAGTTTAGTTTGTAGTCAGGACTTTAGTCCTCATGAGATTTAAAAATATATGTGTAAGGTATCTGTAATTATTCCGGTTTATAATTCTGCGGGTTCTGTGGCTGAGACTTTGCGATCTGTTTTGGCGCAGACATATAAGGATTTTGAAATCATTATTGTTGATGATGGTTGTACGGATCAGAGTATTGATATTTGTCGGCAGTTTGATGATCCTCGGATGAAATTTGTTCATCAACTCAATCGCGGCTTGGCTGGGGCGAGAAATACGGGGATTCGTCACGCACAAGGGGAGTATTTAGCTTTTATTGATAGTGATGATTTGTGGCTACCGGAGAAGTTGGAGAAGCACGTTGAACATTTGGAGCGATCGCCTCATGTGGGTGTGAGTTTTTCTCGTTCCCGTTTGATTGATGAACAAAGTCAACCTCTGGGAATTTATCAAATGCCTAAGTTAACTGATATTACTCCAGAATATTTGTTCTGTCGCAATCCTATTAGTAATGGTTCTTCGGTGGTAATTCGCAGAGATGTTTTAACTGAGATTAGGTTTGAGGAGAATTTATACGGTGAGGTAGAAGACTTTTATTTTGACGATCGCTTTCGTCAATCTGAAGATATTGAATGCTGGCTGAGGATTGCTTTGCAAACTCACTGGAAAATCGAAGGTATCGCCGAGGCTTTGACTCTTTATCGGGTAAATAGGGGCGGTTTATCAGCGAATATTTTCAAGCAATATGAATCTTGGGAAAGAATTTTGGTGAAAACTCAAGTCTATAATCCTGAATTTATCAAAAATTGGGGTAATAAGGCGAGAGCCTATCAACTACGATATTTAGCCAGGAGAGCAATTAGACAGCGATCGCCACAAATAGCTGTCAGTTTACTACACCAAGCTATAAAAATACATTGGCGCATCCTCTTAGAAGAACCTCGTCGCACATTAATCTCTTGCCTTGCTGCATATCTACTCTGGTTTTTACCCCAATCTCTTTATCAGTGGTTAGAAAAATTAATCATGCAAATCACCGGCTCAACTCAACAACGACGCATCCAGCATGAACAAGTTAATAGTGGTTAATTAGTTATTCTTTCTCTACTCCCCCTGCTCCCTGCACCCTTACCCCGTGCGTTCCTCCATACACATCACCTATGAAAGTATTATTAGTTTGCTCCTCCGGTGGACATTTTAAAGGTCTTCAACAATTGCGTTCTTTTTGGGAAAATTATGATCGAGCTTGGGTCAGTTTTAATACAGCTACTACACAAGCTGCTTTGACTGGAGAAAAGGTTTATTGGGCTTATAGCCCTACTAACCGCAATTTTCCTAATTTCGTCAAGAATTTATATCTGGCTTTTCAAGTTATCCGACAAACTAAACCTGATGTGATTATCTCTACAGGTGCTGGTGTGGCTGTTCCCTTTTTGATTCTCGGAAAACTCTTTGGTAGTCAGACGGTATTTATCGAATCTGTCACCCGAATTGAAACTTTAAGTTTATCTGCCAGATTAGTTTTACCTTTCCTCAGCCTTCTATATGTGCAGTGGCCACAACTCCAAGCCCGTTATCCTCAAGCTGAATTAGTCAGCCCGCAAGAGAATAATTCGTAATTCGTAACGATGCTCCCGCCCCGCTCCGCTAACGTAATTCGTAATTCAAACATCCTCTTACACCCCTACACCCCTACACCCCCACACCCCCACACCCCTACACCCCTACACCCCTATGATTTTAGTAACCGTTGGTACAGAACAATACCCATTTAATCGCCTCATGCACTGGATTGAGGTGTTATTACAGAACGATTTAATTGAAGAGGAAATTGTAGTTCAGTATGGGAACTCGACAATTTTACCGGCTGGTGCAAAGGTTTATCGTTTCCTCAAAGAAGAGAAGTTTCAAGACTTGATTCGCAAAGCTCGAATTGTGATTGCTCACTGTGGTGAAGGAACTTTATTGTTGTTGGATTCTCTGGATAAGCCTTATATTTTGGTAGCTCGCAGTCAGGAGTTTCAAGAACACGTTGATGATCATCAAGTAGAACTAGCTTTAGCACTATCGCAGATTAATGTTCCTATTGCTTGGTGTCCAGGTGATTTGGTGCGATTTATTGATGCTCCTAGACAAGTATCGGTTGCTGATGTTTCTAAGGCTACTGCGATCGCACTTTGCAATAGTCTAGAAAGGCGTTTTGGTCAAAATTCCCATCAACTACAGGTAAGTATTTAAACACAAGTTACACTCCATAATTAGGTATATAGCAATGGTCACTTCTCCTTCCAAGACACAATTAACTCTTGTCACTAGTCGTTTAAACAGCACTTTATTAGTACAGATGCCACCCCGATTAACTGTTGTAGAGGCGATTAAATTCCGAGAGTTATTTAAAAGTTTTGTGGATGATTCTACTATCAACAAAATTATCTTAGATTTTGGACAAACCACAATTATTGATAGTAGTGGTGTTGGGTCAATGATTACTAACCTAAAATTGGCGCAGACTAAAAAGGTGGAATTAGTTCTATGGAGTGTGAGTGAGCAAGTTAAATTAGCTTTTGGGTTAGTAGGGTTGGATAAAATTTTAAACATCGAACCGAATACACAACCTACTGCTCCGACTCTGAACCGCAAAATTGAAAAGCGTCCACCCTTAACCCATCCTTCGGTGCGATCGCCTATTAAGCGTGCAGTGGATATTGTGGGTGCAGTGCTTGGTTTGGGTGTAACAGCTGTGCTATTTGTGCCGATTGCGATCGCTATTAAAATTGATAGTCCAGGACCTATACTATTTAGTCAAACTCGCTGCGGTTGGATGGGACGAAAATTTCGTATTTGGAAGTTTCGCTCAATGGTGACGAATGCAGAAGCTCTCAAAGCCACTATTACAAACCAAGCTTCGGGTGCTTTTTTCAAGAATGATCATGACCCCAGAATTACCCGTGTAGGTCGTTTTCTCCGTAAAACTAGCCTTGATGAGTTTCCCCAATTTTGGAATATCCTCAAAGGAGATATGAGTTTAATTGGTACTCGTCCCCCAACTCCCGATGAGTTAGAACATTATGAGATTCACAATTGGCAAAGACTAGATGTGAGGCCTGGACTTAGTGGGGAATGGCAAGTGAATGGCCGCTCAAAGATCCGTGATTTTGAAGATGTCATTAAACTAGATTTGCGTTATCAAGAGAATTGGAGTCTATTTTACGATTTCAAGCTAATTTTGAAAACGATAATTGTTGTTTTTAACAAAGACTCAGGAGCAGTATAAATATAAATGAAAACAGATGCGTTGATTCATAACTCTACGTTGCAAGTTATTAGCGACCTTGACGCAGTAACAACAGTTGTAGAATGGTTGGAGCAATTTAACCACACACCAGTAACTTATCAATTGTGGTTAGAAGCTCAAACTGCTGTCATTGAAGGTTTTACCAATGTAGTTCGCCATGCTCATCGCTACCTAAATCCTCAAACTCCTGTGGATTTAAATGTCAGAATATCTCATGAATATTTTGAGGTGGCAATTTGGGATCAAGGCGATATTTTTGATTTTGAATTGGCTTTAGAAAACTTTCATCAAGAAGTTAGCGATCGCGCATTTAACCCTTTAGATCATGAAGCTCATTGGGGGTGCATATTCTTGCTAAAACTCAGACAAGAATATGGCTGGAAAATTAGCTATACTCGTGAATCTAAAGATAAAAACTGCTTGTTAATGAAAAAAATGTTGGTTCTGAGTCATTGATTATTAGTTATCAAATAGAGGGCAATCACAAAGATGATTATGAATTGCAAAATAAAAGTTATTCAACCTCGTGGAATTTTTGATGGCAGAAGGGGTAAAAAACTGTATCAAGAAGTAATGGATATGATTGAATCAGGTGTATCCACGGTTTTGATTAATTTTCAAGACATTACCTTTATGGATAGTTCTGGATTTGGAACTCTGCTTTTGACACTAAAAACAGTCCGACAAAAACAAGTAAGGCTAGTTCTTTGTTCACTCAATGACCAAATGAGGATGATTCTAGACCTTAGTGATACAGCAAAGGTGTTTGAAGTATTTCCTGATCAGGCATCTTTTCAAGAAACTCTTGTTCCCCTGTGATTGCTATATAATTGCTACCCTATTAACAACCTGACTTTTCACGTTATGTGGAAAAGTTAACGTAAAATCTAACCCCCTAACCCCCTTCCCTACTACGGAAGGGCAGGGTGGTTTCATACAACCAGAGAAAAAATAAAACTAGCTTTCAAAACCTCTCCCCCCGTGGGGGAGAGGTTTGGAGAGGGGTCAAAATCTCAGCTACAAAACGAAAAATCAAAACTTATAGATTTTTCTTTTTTCCTATGCAACCACCATGCTTCCCTACTACGGAAGGGGGAATATGTAGAGATGTTTCATGAAACGTCTCTACGTTGGTATGGGAGAGCGTTGGAGAGGGGTTTTCCATATCCCGTGAAAAGTCAGATTAACAACCTGATTCTAGACGTATTGCCACACTACCAGCGTGAGCCGGCAAACCTTCAGCTTCTGCTAGGGTAACAGCAGCTTGACCAATTTCCTGTAATGCGGCTTGATTACATTCTAAATAAGTAATGCGTTTGACAAAATCGTAGACACTTAAACCAGAGGCAAAGCGCGCGGAACGGGATGTAGGTAGCACATGGTTGGGGCCACCTAAATAATCACCAATTGCTTCTGGGGTGTAGCGTCCCAAAAACATACTACCTGCACATTTAATTTGATTGGCGAGTAATTCGGGATTGTCTACACATAATTCTACGTGTTCGGGAGCTAGTTGGTTTAATAAAGGGATGCTGTCAGCTAAATCGTTGACAATAATCACTGCTCCATGCTTTTCCCAACTGGTACTAGCGGCTGCTTGAGTCGATAACTGAGGAATAACTTGTTCTACTGCGGTGATAACTTTTTGGGCAAAAGTTTCGGAGTCCGTAATTAAAATAGACTGTGCGCTGGGGTCGTGTTCTGCTTGGGAGAGTAAATCCCAGGCTATCCATTCTGGGTGATTTTTGTCGTCGGCTACAACTAAAATTTCCGAAGGCCCAGCAATACTATCTATACCTACAGTACCAAATACCTGACGTTTGGCTTCAGCAACGTAGGCATTACCAGGGCCAACAATCTTATCTACGGGGCTAATGCTATCTGTACCGTAAGCCAGGGCAGCTATTGCTTGCGCCCCACCAATACTATATATTTCTGTCACGCCAGCAACTTGAGCAGCTGCTAATACGGCGGGATTAATTTCCCCACGAGGCATGGGTACAGTCATCACAATGCGTTCTACACCCGCAATTTTGGCAGGTAGGGCATTCATAAGTACAGAACTCGGATAACTTGCCCGTCCGCCAGGAACGTAAATACCCACTTGTGAAAGGGCAACCCAATTTAAGCCAAGTTTGATACCTACTGTATCAGTGTAACCAATGTTTTGGGGTAGTTGCTTTTGGTGGAAAGCAGCAATACGTTGAGCAGCTAATTCTAATGCTGTTTTGACTTCAGTCGGGCATTTAGCAGCTTGTTCAGCAATGAAAGTTTCACTCAACCGTAGAGAATCAGGGCTAAAATGGTCAAATCGACTGGTATAATCTTTAACTGCCGCATCACCGCGCACTTTCACATCAGCTAGGATATTATGCACTGTACCACTAACATCAACCGTTGCTTCCCGACGGCTATTAACAAGGGCTTGAAATTGGGGAGTAAAGTCTTTGTCGGTTGTTTTCAGGAGTTGCATGGACAGTTTCTCTGAGCTAGTGCAGGTTTGCAGTAGGAACAATATTTAGTGTAGAACGGTAGTCAGTCATCGTGCAAAATTAATTAACAGAGTAGTAGTGTGCTGACAAGCCTAAAATGTTGCAAAGAAATTGTAGGTTGGGTTGACGTGAGGAAACCCAACACCAGCATCTATAGTTAAGTTTTCGATATTTATGTTGGGTTTCGTTCCTCAACCCAACCTACATCTAAGTAAGTCGGTGCAATAAAACCAAACTATGTGAAGAAAAGTAAATAAGGCTCAAACTCTTTCTCCCCCTGCTCCCTGCCCCCTGCCCCCTGCCTTATTCCAACAATAATTATTTACGCCGACCTACTTAATCCACTATTTTAGCTGTGTCAGTCCAGTAGGGTGTGTTAGCGACAGCGTAACGCACCTAGCACCAAGCCCTGTGGTGCGTTACGGCTTACGCCTAACACACCCTACACACCCTACACATACTACACATACTTAGATTTTTTCAAAAATCAAATAGGAGTCCTATAGATGTTCAACCTTTTTTAATTGCAGTTGTTAACTTATTACCAATCTCCTCAAGACGCTCAGTGCCAAACTTCATAGATATCATCATCTGAGACAAATCTGATACTAAATCTTCCCGTCCAATTTCTTTAATACTGTGCAGAATTTCCGGTGATATATCAGTAAATTGTTGCTGATATGTTTGCAAGTTGCTAATCAAGTCTTTAATTACTACTTGTGCTTCTTGAAGATTACTAGATATCAAGTTAATGGGATTTTCTAGTTCATTTAGTGATTGGCTAAATGATGAAGTATTTTGTTTGTCTACCGATTTATCCTGTTTTACCTTATATATATAATCTAAAGTACGACTAATACTATTTTCTAAGTCTTGAAAGTCAAGGGGTTTATTGATAAAGTCACAAGCTCCTAAATTCATAGCTTGTCTAATCATTTTTAAATCTTCGTATGCTGACACAATAATAGCTTTGGTGTCTTCATGAAATTCGCGGATTTTTCCCAGTAAAGTCAATCCATCCATTTCGGGCATATTAATGTCAGTGATGACTAAATTAATCAAAGGATTTTCTTGTAATTTTTCTAGTGCTTCTATA
>JBODRP010000178.1:0-11103 GCA_050633005.1 Trichormus sp.
GATGATTCGTATCCATAAGGTTGATTTCGATACGGAGGCAACCTATGCTGAAATGATCACTTTTAAGGATTCAAGATTGCAGGATCTGTTGAAACACCTAGACATTGACAATAATAAGCCTAAAATGATTTGCTCTGGGTTTGAAGTATTTTGTTACCGTCCGAAACGAAACAAACCATATCATCCCTATATCTACCCGACATATATTCGCGCTAGAGAACAAACTTCAAGAGTTTTGGATGCAATATATCTTGTGATAACTAACCCAGAGAGGAAAGCTTGTATCTCATTTGCTCAAATTAGAGAAAATATATCTGATATCTTTTTTAAGAATTTATCTAAGAAAAACAAAAAAGAGGTTGGTGAGCAAGAAATAATTGATTTTGCAACATCTGTGGACAATTGGATAGGAGAGTTTTACACAAATCAACTTTGGTCGAAACAGTACAGAACTAAAAATCGATATCCAATTGCGCCTAAACCACTAGAAGGTACTGCACTATACGTAATAACCTCAGATGAAGATGGTAACTTAATCTCCTATCAAACTGAAGTTTAAGAAATGTTGCTTGATTGTTGCTCAATGTGACATTCATGGAAAAATTCCTAAGTAACTGACTATTTAAACAACAGATGCTTCTACGATCGCACCTTGCATTTTGGTCATAGCATCAATTAAACTCTGCAATTGTTGGTCTGCTTTTAACACTGCTAAACCACGCACTGTCACCTTCCCAGGAGAGTAAACGAAACGCGTTTTGAGATGGTCTGGTAAGTTCGCGGCTAATAAATTCCACGCTGGTTCTTCCATTGGGGTTTCTAAAACAACGTGCTGTTTGTTCTCGGGTTTGATGCGGCTAAATCCTAATTGTTTCGCTAGTTGTTTGAGTTCCATAACGCGCAATAGTTGATTTGCGGGAACTGGTAAATTACCATAGCGATCGCTCCACTCTGCTGCAATCTGCGTTAACTCGTCTTTGGATTTCGCTGCGGCTACTGCACGATACGCACTCATCTTTTGATCAATATCAGGAATATAATCAGCCGGGATAAATGCAGTCAGGTTGAGGTCAATCTGTGTATCGTCAACTTTGGGTATTTCTTGACCGCGAATTTCTCGGATTGATTCTTCTAACATTTCCATGTATAAATCAAAACCGATAGCTTCCATTTGACCGGATTGTTCTGCACCTAGCAAATTACCCACGCCTCTGATTTCCATGTCGCGCATTGCTAGCTGATAGCCAGAACCAAGTTGTGTAAATTCCTGAATCGCCCGTAGCCGTTGCCGTGCGGCATCAGATAACGCCCGTTGTTTGGGATAAAATAACCAAGCATGGGCTTGAATACCTGCACGTCCTACCCTTCCGCGTAATTGGTATAGTTGCGATAAACCAAACTTGTGAGCGTCTTCAATTAAGATGGTGTTGACGCGGGGAATGTCTAAGCCAGATTCAATAATTGTGGTACAAACGAGGATGTCTGCTTCACCGTTACTAAAGGTGAGCATAGTTGATTCTAACTCGCTTTCGTCCATTTGACCGTGAGCGATCGCAAATCTGCCTCCAGGTATCATTTCTCGCAGTTTACCTGTTGTCTCTTCAATTCCTTCTACCCGTGGAACTACATAAAAAACTTGCCCACCTCTGTCTAACTCTTGACGAATAGCACTGCGTATTGTTTCGGGATTCATCGGTGAAAGGTGAGTTTGAATTGGTCTGCGGGTTGGGGGTGGGGTGGTAATCAAACTCATTTCCCGAATCCCAGATAAAGACATATATAAGGTACGGGGAATGGGTGTGGCGGAGAGTGTGAGAACGTCTATTTGGGTTTTCAGGGTTTTAATTTTCTCTTTCTGGTTCACCCCAAATCTTTGTTCTTCGTCAATTACCAACAGTCCTAAATCTTTGAAGTTGACACCTTTGCCTAAAAGTTGGTGTGTGCCAACGACTACATCTAATTCCCCTGTAGCTAGACGCTTTTGAATATCACGACGTTCTTCGGCGGTGCGGAAGCGGTTGAGTAAACCGACGTTGACGGGATAGGGGGCGAAACGTTCTTTGAGGGTGTGATAGTGTTGCTGGGTGAGAATGGTAGTTGGTGCAAGTAAGGCGACTTGTTTACCGGAGGTAATGGCTTTGAAAATAGCGCGAATAGCTACCTCTGTTTTCCCAAAACCAACATCACCACATACTAACCGATCCATTGGGCGATCGCTTTCCATATCGCGTTTTACATCTTGCACCGCTTTTAGCTGGTCGGTTGTGGCTTGGTAGGGGAAGGAATCTTCCATTTCCTCTTGCCAAGGCATATCTTGGGGATAAGCATAACCTTGTTGTTGCGATCGCGCGGCGTATAATTTCAGCAAGTCTACCGCTAATTTCTTAATAGCTTTGCGGACGCGATTTTTGGTATTCTCCCAAGCTTTACCGGTCATTTTATGCAGTTCTGGGGCTTTATCGCCGGTACTGCGGAAACGAGATAATGAGCCGACTTGATCAGCCGAAACTCTGAGAGTACCGTCAGCATACTGCACTACGATATAATCACGGGTTTCGTTGTTAATTGTCAAACTTTCTAACTTGACAAATTTACCAACCCCATGACTTTTGTGTACTACATAATCCCCTGTTCGGAGCTTGTTGGGGTCAACTTGCTTAGATGCGGCTTTGCGCCGCTTGCGGATGTAGCTAGGTGTAGCTAGGGAATGTTGTCCGTAAAATTCCCGGTCGGTGACAACTACTAAGCGGAAAGTCGGTAAAATAAAACCTTCTAGTTCCGCCAGTCCCGAATATTTCAACGCTACGGGGACATGATTGATTTGCTGTTTATCAATGGCTTGATAGTCGCGGGGGTTAGGAATAAATTGCGCCGGACAGTCGTGTTCTTGTAAGAGAGAGACAGAACGGGAAGGTTGAGCCGAAATTAACCAAATCGAGAAATTGCGATCGCGTTCTTGGCGTAATGTATCTGCTAGTTTGGCAAATTGGTGCGGTGTCACAGGTACACGGCGGCTAGCTAAATTGATCCCGCCATTTTCTTCTGCTAGTTCTGATAAATAAATCGTTTTAAATCTGGTGACATCAGCAAGAGAATCATCAAAAGACCGATGAATTTTGGGTAATTGCAGCGAACCCAAATCATATTCCCCAGTTCCTAAAGACCATTGTTCCTCAGCATTTTCCACCCAGCGATCGCTATGAGCATGACATTGTTCTGGCTCATCAACCGCAATTAAGGTATCCTCTGGTAAGTAATCTAATATCGAAGCTGGTTTATCATACGCTAACCCCAAAAACCTGCGACTACCTTCGATTATGCCTGATTCACTCTCCAATTCTACATCAGCACTTAATTCAGAACTCAACAATTGAAACCCTGCATTATCTTTGAGGGCATCTAAGATAATTGGAGTGAAGCTAGTAGGGGTAAGAGTAATTTGTGTAACTTTGTCAAGGGCTGAACGTTGAGTTGCTGGGTCAAATTCCCGGATTTGCTCGACTTCATCACCAAACCACTCCAACCGCACTGGTAACTCAGAAGAAACAGGAAAGACATCGACAATATCACCGCGCCGACTCCACTGTCCTTCTGTTTCTACTAGCGGTACACGCTCATAACCTAAACGGGTGATTTTTTCACTGAAAGCATCTAAATCAAATTCCATCCCTCGCTTGAGGGTAAGACACAAAGGAGTAAAAGCATTTGGTGGTGGTAAATGGGGCTGTAATGCTCCTACAGTAGCGACAACGGCGATTTTATTGGATTCTTGATAGTTAACTGTTGACTGTTGACTATTGACTGTTGACTTTTGACTTTTGACTAAATCTGCTAAAACCTGCATCTGTCCCCAGGTCATTTCTGTTTCTGGGTCAAAGGGTTCGTAGGGGGAAGCTTCAGAAGTGGGGTAAAAATGCACAGTTTGCCATCCCATTGCTTCTAACTGTGCGTAAGCGCGTCCAGCTTCTTCTAAGGTGGCACAAACTATCAATAAATTCCTTTGAGAATTTTGGGCTAAAGCCGAAGCTACCAAGCCTTTAGGTAGACGAGGTATACCATTGAGGCGTAATTCTTGTAGACGATTTAATTTAGAAAGTAACTCAGTGGTGAGTGGCGATCGCCCCAAGGCACGCACAATAGAAGAAAATGCCATAAGTTCTACTAGCGGAGGAAGTCTTTCCAGATGGAGAAAGTATAGTGACGGCTATGTCAACTATTGTAAGTGCTGAGTGATGAGTGATGAGTAATGAGTGATGAGTAATAAGTAATGAGTAATGAGTAATGAGTAATGAGTGATTTTTTCTCCTCCGCCCCCTGCCCCTTGCCCCCTGCCCCCTGCCCCCTGCTTCTTGCCCCCTGCTCCCTGCTCCCTGCTTCCTGCCCCCTGCTTCTTGCCCCATTCGCCATTCCCAACCTCTAGCCATTTCTCAAAGCAACTTAAATACTAGATACTAATTATTAAGCTACCTTCGCTTTTGAATAGCGGCAACTTATCACAATGTCCTTGGAAATTTTAATAATTCTCGTACTAATTATTGCTAATGGTGTGTTTTCTATGTCTGAGATGGCTATTGTCTCAGCACGGAAAGTTAGGCTACAACAGCTTGCTAACCAAGGTGATACAAAGGCTAGGGTGGCACTCAAGCTAGCTGAATCACCCAATAATTTCCTGTCTACTGTGCAAGTCGGTATTTCCCTGATTGGTATCTTAACTGGTGCTTTTGGGGGAGCAACTATTGCCGAAAGCCTGAATACTTACTTGCAACGCATACCTTTTTTAGCTGCTTATAGTCAAGCCATATCTTTTGGAATCGTAGTTTTAATTATTACCTATTTATCTTTAATCATCGGTGAGTTAGTACCGAAGCGTTTGGCTTTAAATAACCCAGAAGGCATTGCGGCGGTGGTTGCTATTCCGATGCGCGCCTTAGCAGTATTAGCTTCTCCTGTAGTACATTTACTAAGTGCTTCTACGGATATGGTGCTGCGGGTGATGGGGATCACACCTTCTGTAGAACCGCAAGTGACTGAGGAAGAAATTAAAATTCTGATTGAACAAGGTACAGAGGCGGGAACTTTTGAAGAAGCAGAACAGGATATGGTAGAGCGAGTTTTTCGTCTGGGCGATCGCTCTGTAATTTCTTTTATGACACCCCGTCCTGATATTATCTGGTTAGATTTAGAAGACTCACAAGACGAGAATCGGCAAAAGTTAAGCGAAAATACTTATTCTCGTTATCCAGTTTGTCAGGGAGGACTAGACAATGTCTTGGGGATCATCCCAGTCACAGACTTGCTCATCAGAAGTTTTCGCGGTGAACATCTAGATTTAACGGTAGGATTACGGCAACCTGTATTTATCCCAGAAAGCACCCGTGGTTTAAAAGTTTTAGAGTTATTCAAGCAAACTGCAACGCACATGGCGTTAGTTGTAGATGAATACGGGGTAATTCAAGGTTTATTAACTCTCAATGACATTATGAGCGAAATTGTCGGTGATGTTCCCGCCAGTCCCGGAGAATATGAACCGCAAGCTGTGCAGAGAGAAGATGGTTCTTGGCTACTGGATGGGATGTTACCAGTAGAAGAATTTTTGGAATTGTTTAATCTAGAAGAATTAGAATTTGAAGAACGAGGTAGCTATCAAACTCTGGGGGGTTTTGTGATCACCCATCTAGGACGCATTCCCGCCGCCGCCGATCATTTTGAATGGGAGGGTATGCGAATCGAAGTCATGGATATGGATGGTAATCGTGTTGATAAGGTGTTGGTAGTACCACGAGGAAATTATGGAAATGAGCGTTAACTGTAGCCGGTGAAAATTATCCTTGTTTTTGCGATCGCTTTCACAAATGAAATCTTTTTTGATATGCCAGCTAAAGACTTTTACCATAACACCGTAAAAAATGCCTTAATTAAAGAAAAATGGAGAATTACTCATGATCCATTGACGCTGAAATTAGGCAAGAAAGATTTTTATATAGATTTAGGTGCAAGTCGGCTATTAGCAGCGCAAAAACTAGATCACAAAATTGCAGTAGAGATTAAAAGCTTTACAGGTCGCTCAGATATTGATGATCTAGAAAAAGCTTTGGGACAATATGTATTGTATCAAGATATATTAACGGAGTTAGAGCCACAAAGGGAGTTATATTTAGCGGTTGCTACTAGCGTAGTGGAAGATTTATTTGAAGAACCTATAGGTAAACTATTACTGAAAAATCGGCGATTAAAATTAATTGCATTTGATCCTAAGCAGGAGGAGATCAAGCAATGGATAGTTCCCAATTAGATTATTATCGTCAGGTGATTGAAAGGGTGTTAAGTGAATATGCAGCATTGCCATATTCCTATGCTCCCATAGAATCTGAAGTTGTATTTGATCGTATCCGCGATCGCTATTTATGGATGGATGTAGGTTGGGATGGCGAACGCCGTGTACATGGCTGTTTGGCACATATTGACCTTATAGATGGTAAAATCTGGATTCAAAGAGATGGGACAGAAGAGGGGATTGCCGCAGATTTAGAACGGGCTGGAATCCCTAAAGAGCATATTGTACTAGGCTTTCGTCCGCCAGAGTTGCGTCCCTATACAGGTTATGCTGTGGCTTGATTTATGAGAACTTATCCAACTGCCATATTTTTTATGTAGGGGAGACAAAAAGCGGTGTGAATTTTCCTCCCACATTATTGCCGTTGTGTGACGCTCTTAAAGTATTTGAACGTAGTCATGAGACTTACAGCATCACGCACCAACCATCAAAGCAAGATTAACGCCATAACAATAGTGAAATAATTAAAGATGTCAGTTGCAAGCCCAGCAATTTGTTGATTGCGACTCCCAAAGTATATGACACAGAAAACCCCCACCAATTGCAATAGGGAATGTCGGTAGTAACAACGATGAGGAGACTTGCTAGGAAAACTACAAGTTGACGATTTACTAGAGATAAATCAGGTAACTGCGCTAGTAAAAGACACAGTACCCCACCAACTAAGAATTGAGTTACTAACTCAATTCCAAAAAAACGTTTAGGAGAGTAATAAGCTTTGGGTTTAGCTGCTACTAAAGCGACAATCTCTCCTTGAAAATACATCATACTGTTAACGCCTTCATTGGCGATCGCTTGCGTCACTTCTTCGTTTTTTACATCTGTTTTGACGCTTTTAATCCCCCAAGGAAGATTTTGAGAAACTCCACTCCAAACAAACAAAATGCACCCTGCAACTACAATCGCCAATAATAGCGTCCATCCATTCATAAATGATTTAAATCCCCCATTTAAATGCAATTATTGTCATCTCAGGGACTTCCAGAAAATAAATTATCCCATTTACTCATGTTGTAATATTTTTTCCCTCCCCCCTGCCCCCTGCCCCCTGCCCAGAACTCCCTGCCCCCTGCCCCCGTACTTACCCCAGCGATAGGATATTTATCTGCTGGGAAATCCCTAAGCTTTTGATAGACGCTTCACTTCTTCACCCACCAACATATTATGAGCTTGAGCCAAAATTTGCGGGATTTTATCAGTGTGGGGACTGCGAGCAAGGCATTGTTTAAGGTCTAATTCATCTAATTTATCCGCTTTATTGCCCGGAAACCAGTGATTCCCATGACCTAAGAGATTGTAGCGCATTTTGGCATAGTCTACTAAATCGTAGGCGTTGGCTAGATTCCACAGCCATAAAATCACCTGCATATTTACCTCTCCTGGGGTTTGTTCCCAACTGGGGAGATGAGTTTGCCAAGTTTTTACCCAGTCTTCGCCGAGAGTAGCGATCGCTTCTGATTCCAACTTCGTTAAAATTGACGGTAAAATCTCCGAGGCTTGGTCTAATAATTCTAATGTTTTCAGGTGTTCATCAAAATCTTGGGGTTTAGCTGCACCAATACTTAATGTATGCACCTGGGAGTGACTCAGACAAAACAAATCATTGAACACCATCGGACTCAAAGGCGCACAAAGATTCACTAACTTTGGTGGTGGATTATATAGTTTGCCGCCTTTATCAGAAGGACTAATAATAAATACTCCCATATCATGGCGAGTAGCGGCGGTAATAGCTGGCCAATTCCATTGATTGATGTAATACCAATGCAGATTTACATAATCAAATTGATTAGTATTAATGGCATCAATAATTACATCTGTAGCACCGTGAGTAGAAAAGCCCACAAATCTGACTTTACCCTCTGCTTGTAGCTGTCGCACCACATCTAAACAGCCCCCAGGACGGAGACTATAATCTAGTAATTCCGCATTATTAATACCATGCAACCCTAGTAAATCTACATAGTCTAATTGCAGGTAGCGCAGTGATGTCTCAAAAGTCTGCCGGAAGTCTTTCGCATCTGCTACGGGAGAAACTTTCGTTTGTACAATCAACTTCTCACGGGGAAACTGGGGCAATATTTTTCCTAATTGCATTTCCGAGCTACCATAGCCACGGGCAGTCTCAATATGATTAATCCCCAATTCTACGGCTCGGCGGATAGTTGCTTCCAAATTAGCTTGCTTATCCGCAGGAACATCGAAAAAAGTAACATCTTGCCATTTATATTGATATCTCATGCCGCCGCAGGAAAACACCGGCATCTGTAATTCTGTGCGTCCGAATCTTCTGTACAGCATCAGTTATTGTGGAATTATTGCCAATTTTAAATCTACAAAAAAAATTAGGAATACGCCAAAACATACCCCTAATTTGATTAATTATCAGTGTAGAAAAGCTGATAACTTATTTAAGAAGCATTTTGTAACTCAGCTGTGCGTACAGATAGTTGTTGTACCTGATTACCGCGTTGTACCCTTAGCTGTAACACTTGACCTAAACGACTATTTTCAACAACATTCTGTAACTGTTCGGCTTTGGTGATAGCTTGGCCATCAACTTGCACAATTACATCTCCGCGACGGATACCAGCTTGAGCAGCAGGGGAATTGGGGATAACTCGCATTACCAAAACACCGTTAACTTCGGGAATAGTAAAGGCAGAGTTAGGATCAGTGTTATTTTGTTTAGCTAACTCTGGGGTTAAAGTGATCATTTGCACACCTAAATAGGGGTGAGCGACTCTCCCATCCCGTTGTAATTTATCTGCGATCGCCTTAGCTTTATCAATAGGAATTGCAAAACCAATACCCATAGCATCAGCACGAATGGCTGTATTAATCCCAATGACTTCCCCTCTGTCATTGAGTAAGGGGCCGCCGGAGTTACCGGGGTTAATGGCTGCGTCAGTTTGGATAAAGTCTAACCGCTTGTCAGAAATCCCAACTTGTGCGCTAGAACGCTTGAGGGTGCTGACAATACCCAAGGTGACGGTATTATCAAAACCTAAAGGATTACCAACTGCGATCGCCCAGTCTCCTACCTGTACATTACTAGAAGAACCCAAAGGCGCAACAGGTAAACTATTACCAGCATTGATTTTCACCACAGCCAAATCTGTGACTTCATCAATCCCTTGCACTTTACCGTCAAAAGTGCGACCATCTTTTAGTCTTACTGTAACGCGATCGGCTTTATCCACCACATGGGCATTAGTTAAAATTAAACCACTTTTATCAATAATGAAGCCAGAGCCTAGACCCCGCAATTGTTCAGACGGTAATTGTCCTTGAAAATTGTCACCAAAAAATCTGCGAAAAACAGGATCATCAAAAAAAGGATCAACTCGACGAGTAATTGTGCGCTCTGTATCGAGCCTAACTACAGCTGTTCCCACACGATTAACTGCGGCTGTGACAAAACTACTGTTACCTACAGCAGTTACAGCTGGTGACTGCCTTTGAGCAATTAATTCTGGCACATCCACAGTTGTACTAGAATTGGGTGCAGGTTCAGCTTGGGAAGGCAACACCCGCAAAGAACTGACTGTTAACGCAACGCCTAGAATGATGGCTAATACATGAGTACTGAGTTGCCGTATAGACCGAGGTAATTTAGTAAATCGCATATTCACAACCTAATCTAGCAGCCTAGTTGTTACCTGATGGTGACAAATCTATCTAAAATTATTGTGGCAGATAAGGAAATAATCCTGGCACATTGACGTTAACTCTCAGCTGCAAGTTTCGCTTTCTCTGCCTAGGGTTTTAACTAGACTCTGACATGAGCCACCGTAACTTAAGTTAATGGAATACTGAACTTGATAGCTATTATGGCTATTTCCCTCAACAAGTTCGGTTTTTACCCATTTATTAGTAATTATGGCATGATTGAGTTATCAGCTACTGTTCTCTGATTTAACTAAGTAAGTCGGTGAGAAAAAACCTAACTATCTTAAGAAAGGTAAATTAGGCTAAAACCCTCTTTCCCCCTGCTCCCTGCCCCCTTGCGCCCTGGCTAATATTTACCCTGTCTCTCTTCTCCCTGTTCCACTATTTGAGATAGGATCTTAAATATCACCAGTGCTGAAATCAACAATGAACGGCTCAAACCGATTAACTAAAGAATCTGCGGCTGTATCTCAGGCTAACGAACACATACACAATCACGAATTAGAAGATGAAGACATAGGGCATACTCATGTACAAGGCCAGTCTTCTCATCCTCACGTCCACAGTGAAGAATCTTTACGGCGAATTGTGAATCGGTTATCTCGGATTGAAGGACATATTCGAGGTATCAAGACAATGGTGCAACAGAATAGTCCTTGTCCTGATGTTTTATTACAAATCGCAGCTGTTAGAGGTGCATTAGATAAAGTAGCAAGAATCGTACTCGATGAACATTTAACTGAGTGCATCGCTAGAGCCGCAAAAGAAGGCGATATAGACTTAGAAATTAAACAACTTAAAGCTGCCTTAGATAGATTTTTACCTTAAAATTTTAGATATAATTGCTATATGTCTGCATCTGTTATACCAATTTTGGATTTTGGATACTTCTCTACGAGAGGCTGCGCCAACGACAAGCTCAGTACAAGTTTTGGATTTTCAATTGCCAGCCTAGATTCATAGGGCTATTACAGCAGATCAAAATAATACTACGTATCCCAATTTGGTATTATTTAAACATGACAAGTTTGTAGTAAGGACTTTCAGTAGACCGAAAAGTTTTGCGATCGCCAAAAAATGGTAGTTTACGATACAGT
>JBODRP010000179.1:0-11096 GCA_050633005.1 Trichormus sp.
AGAAAGACTTATTGAAGCTTTCTTATCAACTAAATATCCGAACTTAGTTGAAGTAATAATTGCCGACGGTGGTAGTAATGACCGTACACAAGATATTGTAAAAAAATTATCTTTTGAAGATTCCAGAGTCAAGCTGCTACATAACCCTTTAAAAAACCAATCTGCTGGACTCAATTTAATCTTACAAAAATGTACTGGCGAGATTTTTTTAAGAGCTGATGCTCACTCAGAGTACGCACCTGACTACATTGAAAGATGTGTTGAAGCTTTACTAGAGTCAAAAGCCCTTAACGTTGGTGGGGCACAGCGTTTTGTTGCAAAGACTCCTTTGCAGGCGGGAATTGCTCTCGCTTCTAGAAGTATTTTAGGTAATGGGGGTGCTACATATCGGGATGTTAACTATAATGGCTACGCTGAAACTGTGTATTTGGGATGTTTTTGGAGAAAAGCATTACTAGACGTATCTGGCTATACTACTGAAGCTGCTACAAATGAAGACACTGAATTAAATTTAAAATTGATTAAATATACATTTGATACGACACAAATCACTAATCAGGATGCTGAGTTAAATCAAAGATTACTTTATAAAGAAAATAATGCAATCTATATCAGCTCCAAAATTTGTGTTTGGTACTATCCTAGAAACAGTTGGAAGTCTTTGTTTATTCAATACTTTAAATATGGTAGAGGACGTTACTTAACCTCTATTAAACATACACAAAATCTGCAACTCAGAGGAAAACTGCCATTTTTATTGATATCAGCAACATTGTTATTATCGCTGATTGATTTCATCATTCCTCAGTTATCTCTACATACAGAAGCATTAATTCTGACTGGCTTAGTTTTGCCATTTGGGGAAAGCTTACGTACAACTTTTAAGTTCCGCAAAAATTTTACTACAGAGTTTTGGCGTGGTGCAGAGGAAGAAACTCCTTCTTTTTTAAGTCTGTGGTTTTACTGTGGAGTTACCTTGCTAACCATGCCAATAGCTCACTTTTCCGGCTACGCATATCAGCTATTTAGACGTAGAGTCCTGAAAGTTGCAGGTTGGTAGATAAAAGAGATTTTTTACAACGAGAGTTAAACTTGGTGAAAAGCGATCGCAATCCTCACCGGAATTATACTAGTCAAAGTGAAGGCGATCGCTAAACCTAGATAGACTAATCTCCGCTTGCGTTTCATTGAAAATCAACAATCCTCCAAAAAGAAGCAAGAGAATCGTAGCAAAACATCTGTAGCTACTAGATAACCTGGAAGCAGAGGAAGAAGGAGAAGACAAATGAAACCACAGCATAGCATTGTTATTCAGTGGTCAACAGAAGATCAGAAATACATTGTTAGCTTACCTGAATTTGGCCCCTATGCACATACTCATGGTGACACCTACGCTGATGCCCTTAAAAATGCTGAAGAAGTTCTAGAACTTTTGATTGAAGAATATCAGGCACAGGGAAAACCGCTACCACAACCATTAACTGCTAACTTTGCCTTAAGGGCAGAAAATTATAAATTAACCTGAGTTAGACGGTTGAGAAAAACCCCTCTCCAAACCTCTCCCCTGCAAGGAGAGAGGCTTCAAAACCTTAATTTTTGGTTGAGTTTCAAGCCCCTCTCCGCGTCGGAGCGAAAAGTCTGAGCGGAGGTTTCCTCCGCTCAGAACTTTTCAAGAGAGAGGGGTTGGGGAGAGGTCATCGAACTGACGTTAAATTAGGTGCTGTGTAATAATTTGGGCGTGTTATTCCACTCATGCTGCAAAGATAATTGGACAGATACAGATACTCAAAGCCTTGTTATATCCAATATTCTCAACTTTTCAGAATCACACAATTATCATCCACATACTTACACCCAAAGCGATCGCGGCTAGATGTTGCCATAGTATAGCTCTCAATGGTTGCCGGGCTATCTTTTGCGTCAATATAATTGTCAACAACACTGCAAAAATCAAAGTTGCACCTTGTAAAAAAGCAATCACGGCTGGATGTGCTACTAATATTGGTAGTTGTTCACCACTGACACCAAAAGTAGCAAACGTCACTGGTAAAATCTTGCCCCCTTCACCCAAACCCAAACGTAGGTAATGGGCTAAATTCCCTCCCAATACCAGAGGTAAATAACCATAGGCGAGTTCAATAAATCGTCGGGGTTTGCGGACAATATGGAATAGTTTCATACAACCATAAGCAGCAAACACAACCCCCGTAGGAATTATTAAAGCTAACAGCGAGATTCCCAAATGTAGCCAAAACTGACTTAAATTTAACTGTAACCCTAGCCAAACTTGCAATTCTGGTAAACGATGCAAATAGATACCCCCCAACAGTAACAACAACAAAGCAACTTCATAGTTGCGGGGTACATGAGTTGTCCACAATTCAATTCCTGGAGGACGCAAGTTAAATTCTACAGAACGATGGGGACAGGCTTTTAAACAAGTCATGCACAACACACAATCTCGATTATCTTCTAACTGTGCCGGATGGGAATATAAAGGACAGCCATCAGCTTCCATTCCTTCGCCTTTTGCTGCACCGCCTTTATAACATTGATAAGTATTACAACTAGCAGAACAAATTCCCTGTTGCGCCCTTAGTTCCGTCATCGAAAGTTTAGCAAATAAACCATTCATGCCGCCGATGGGACAAAGATACCGACACCAAAACCGCCTTTCAAACAGAGCCGAAAAAATCATTGCTCCGGCGGTAATTAATAACAGTAAACAAGCAGAAAGATAGGCAGTATTTTCTAAATTCCAGAGTTCTTCCCAGAGGAAAATTAAGGTAAATAAACCAAATAAAAACCAGCCGCCCCATTTTTCAGCCTTCTCTCTTGGCCAGCGTTGCAGTTGGCGGGGAAATAGCCACAAAGATAATTTCTGGGTGATTTCGCCGTAAATCATAAACGGACAAACAGCACACCACACCCGCCCAACAAAGGGAAAGATGAATAAAGAAATAGGCCACCACCAAGCCCAAAATAAATTTAAAGCGAAATTGCGATCGCGTGTTTGTGGCCCGGCAAATAATACACCCACAACTAAAGCAAACACCACCACAGTAAAACCATAGTTGATTCTATCTGGCCACCAATCACTCCGCAAAAATCGCCGCAACCCAGGATAGGCATTCAACAGATTTACCCGAAATTGCTTTTTCTTGCTATCAGCAGCCCAGAAAATTTCTTCTGTTAATTCCCTTCCCTTGCCAGCTTGGACAATTGCCCGTTCTACAAGGTTCTTCAACTCCTTGAGATTGCCAGGGAAATCATAGGACTGGAGGCGACGTAAAGCTTCTGGGGTGATGCGGGGTTTAGGTACTCCCCGCGATCGCACATACAAACTAGTGTAATATTCTACCTGAGCTTGAATATCAGCCTTTCGCACCCGTAGCGGCGGTACTTTAATAATATGTCCTACACAGCGTTCAATTTGGGACTGGGATTTTTCAGAAACTATCAAAATTCTAGCTTTGCTCGTGCGGGGCGTAGCTCTTGCTTCTCCAGAACGAGTGACAGGGGTATATGTCCCCGTTTTGATTAACTCCGCTACTGTCGGTAATAACTCTGAGGGTAACTCCTGAATATTGTTTAAAATTAGACTGCCTTCCCCCAGCCATGCCAACAGTCCCGGTTTGCCCTCAGCACGTCCGAATAAATCTGCACCGCTAGTTTGCAAAATCCCACAATTAACTTTAATAATTGGTTCACGACGTTTGGGGGAACTAAAATGAATCAGAGCCGCAATATTATCTTTTTCTAAGCCTGGTTCACCAAAAATTTCCACAGATTTCCTATCAGATGCCGCCTGACGAATTTGTTCTCGCAACCGCACGGCATAGCGACTTGTACCGACAATTCCCCGTTGTGCTTTGGTGACTAAATAAGGGCGCAAAGCTATAGCCCGTTCTTGTTCATAACTTAACGCCGATGTCACCAGTGCTAATTCCTGTGCCAGTTGTCGAGAAACAGCGTGAGTAATTTCGGGATACTGACTAACTAAAATGCGAAACTCAGCCGCCGGCACAACCCAGACATGAGATTCTGTGACAGCAGTAATTGTGTATGGCGTTAACTCATTTAAAAGTAATTCCTTGAGGTGAATGACTGCACCTGGAAGGAAGCCACAGGGAAAAACAGGATGATTTTTATCAGTAATATCAGTTTCTAGTTGACCATCAACCAGAATATAAAGTGCTGTGGGGGGATGCCCTTCTGGAATGAGGCTACTTCCCTGGGGTATGACTTGTTCTTGAATCAGGGGAGCGATCGCATTTAACACTTCTGATGAGAGAATGCCTAAAGTTGTACGCTCCTGTAGCCAGATCACCTTGTCTGGAGATATCATAATCATTCCCCCCTGTTACCTGCTTGGTATATACCAGGAATTATCCCTAAAAACAACTACCTCATGGATTTATCGGACTTGCCTAATCTTTCTGTTCCTGTAGTGCTTTTGGGTTTAATAGTGCTGGCGGCAGTGTTTTTTAGTCGTAGCAACACAAGGTAGAGCAAGAAATCAATGGCTGGTTTTGCTCAAGTGCGATCGCTTATCGAAAATTTGGGTTGAAAACCCCGTCCACTTCGACAAGCACTTCGACAGGCACTTCGACAGGCTCAGTGTGGCACTCAGTGTGGCACTCAGTGCATCGCTTCTAGGACGGCTTCTGGTAGAATATGTTTGTGGAAGGGTAATCAACCACTTAAAAAAACCCATTTGCTGCCTAATACGCAGACGCTGAACCTTCCCTACGGGACGCTAACGCGAAGACAACTGAATCTAGGGGGTTCTACTTCGTAGTTCTAGTATCGCCTGGAAGTAGGTAAAAGATTCACAGGTACTAGACGAACAGCATTAAACTTCAAACAAATATTGCACACTGTGCAACTATGGTCGGGCAGACCAAAAGTTAACGCTTCTCTTCGAGACGCTACCGCGAAGGGGAGAGAACCACCTCTGACTTAGATACCGCAAGGAGTCTAGGTTAAGTGGACTCGTCGAACCAAGAATCCCCTGCCTTTTTCAGCAAGTGAGCGAAAGCGAAACTTGGTGAGGCGGGGGAGTGTCAAGATTCCAGAAACCATTCAATTACATATTCCCTTAGAATCATTATTAAATGCTATTAGTTCACTAGGTTTAGATGAGAAAAGAAAGCTGTGGGAAATGCTGGAGCTAGAAATGAGCCAAGCCGAAGAAGATTTATTAGAAGAAGATCCAATAGTTAAAGCTGAAATAGAAGCAGCACGCCAGGCATACCATGCAGGAGATTATCTAACCATTGAGCAATACATTG
The DNA here is from genome assembly GCA_050633005.1 of Trichormus sp. GTDB lineage: Bacteria > Cyanobacteriota > Cyanobacteriia > Cyanobacteriales > Nostocaceae > Trichormus. The sequence goes on from JBODRP010000179.1 coordinate 5,295, forward strand.
CCAAGCAGTCTCGGTTAGGCAAGGGAGCAGGGAGCAGGGGGAAGAGAGAAAATATCAACTGAGTAAATGAGATAATTTATTGTCTGAAAGTCCCTTGATGAAATAACTAATCTTCTTGAGATACAACATCATCATTGAAATTATTAATTTGTTTCTCCTGTGTGCCATCTTCATCAACTTCAGGAGAGTGAGAAACTATCACTAACTCAGTTTCTTGACTATGATGATTTCCCCATTCATCTAAAACATCTTTAATTAATACTTCTTGTACCCAAATTTTAGCGACAACAGTTAATGGTAACGCTAAAAATAAGCCTAAAAAGCCGAAGAAAGTCACAAAGAATAATTGAGAAATTAATGTCACTGCTGGTAACAACGAAACTTGTTTCGCCATGACAATAGGTGTAATGAAACTGCTTTCTGCCTGTTGAATGATAAAGTATAAAATCAAGACAGCCAGAGCTTTCCAAGGATTATCTAAAAGAGCGATCGCCATTGCTGGAACTACGCTCATTGTCGGGCCAAGATTGGGAATTAAATTTAAAAATCCTGCTAACACGCCTAAAGCTAAAGCTGCCTTGACGTGCAGAATTGACAAGCCAACCACACTCATTAATCCCACTACACCCATAGCAATAATTGCGCCTGTCACCCATCCTTGTAAGGCTACTTCGCACTTATCTAAAATACCCTCGACTCGACGACGATAAAATGAGGGAAAAAGTCTCACAAATACTCTGCGGTAAGCCAAGGGGTCAACTAATAACATTCCCGTTAACACCAAGACTAGCAACACCTTGACTAGCACTTCTAAAGAGCCAGAGACAAAAGCAAAAGAACTACCTAATACACGATTGACAAAAGGCTGTGCTTGTTGAATAAGACTATTAATATCCGGTATATAAGGAACTAACTGGAAAGGAATTTGCGTTCTCAATCCATTTACCCAAGTATTAAAACGTCTAAATCCTAAAGGTACTCGATCAGTCAATTCTTGGAACTGCTGGGCAAAAGGTGGGACAATCAACCAGAAAAAGCCAATCACCACAGCTAAAAATATCATCACCGACAGGAAAACAGCAAATCCCCGCTTCAGACCACTTCTTTGCAAATACCTGGCTAGTCGATTTAAGGTAGTAGCCAAGACGACAGCAGCAAACATCAGTAGCAACACTTCCCGAATTTGCCACAATATATATAAAGAGAGAACTATGGCGATTAAGCCAATCGATTGACCAAGGTTCACAGGCTGACTCCCAGCTTCTCGTGTGATGCAAATTCCTAGCAGTTCCAGTAGGTTAGCTGATTTTTGCTATTGTCGCCTACGGGTTTTTAGTTAAGTTTGTTTTTGTATTTGGAATCGCCATGCCAGAGCGATCGCTATGATCACTGTAGGCAACAAAACGATCATCAAAGCAATAGCGTCTGTAGCTGGAATCTCTACACTCGGAGCTACATACTTAATCAAACCCGATAACAAAGCTGATACTACCAGTAATTTCACAATAAAACTCATCTGATGTTCCCTAAGAGTACGGCAATACACATTTTGCGGTGGGGTGTCCACTAATTTAAGCTGCATTATCTACTATCTACAATAAATCTAGAACTACACAAACCTTTACAAATTAGGAAGGGAAGGGGAGCGGAGCAGAGGAAGGGGGACAAGGTAGACAAGGTAGACAAGGGGGCAGAGGAGCAGGGAGCAGGGGGAGTAAAACTCTTCAATTTTGAATTTTGAATTTTGAATTTTGAATTGATTAGCCCCATGCCCAATGCCCCATGCCCAATTACAATCGAGGTAATATCAAAATGCCAGTTGAAACCGATAATAATAAAAAAATTAAACCACCCAGATTACGGCAGTTTGGCGGCAGTTTCTTGATTCTGCTGACCTTGCTGTTACTACTGAATTTTATTGTTCCTAGCTTTTTCGGACAGCGATCGCCTCAAGTCCCTTATAGTGATTTTATTGCTCAAGTGCAAGCTGGTAAGGTAGATCGGGCAATTGTAGGTGGCGATCGCATTCAGTATTCTATCAAAGGTGAAACGCCAGAAGGACAAGCAATTGAGCAGGTATTCACTACCACACCAGTAGCCATTGATTTAGATTTACCTAAAATTCTCCGGGAAAATCATGTCGAGTTTGCTGCACCCCCACCCAGCCAAAATGGTTGGATTGGGACTTTACTGAGCTGGGTTGCTCCTCCGTTGATTTTCTTCGGTATTTGGGCATTTTTAATCAATCGTCAAGGTGGTGGCCCGGCTGCGTTGACGGTAGGTAAAAGCAAAGCCCGAATTTATTCTGAAGGTAGTACCGGGGTGAAATTCCCTGATGTTGCTGGTGTCGATGAAGCTAAAGCCGAATTGGAAGAAATCGTTGATTTCCTCAAAAATGCTGGTAAATACACCAAATTAGGGGCAAAGATTCCTAAAGGTGTGTTGTTAGTTGGGCCACCCGGAACTGGTAAAACATTATTAGCAAAGGCGATCGCTGGTGAAGCTGGTGTACCATTCTTCAGTATCTCTGGTTCTGAGTTTATTGAATTATTTGTGGGTGTAGGTGCGGCGCGTGTCCGTGACTTGTTTGAACAAGCTAAAAAACAAGCCCCCTGTATTGTCTTCATCGATGAGTTAGACGCATTAGGTAAATCTCGCGGTGGTGCTGGTGGTTTTGTTGGCGGTAACGATGAACGAGAACAAACCCTCAACCAGTTACTTACAGAGATGGATGGCTTTGATGCCAACACAGGCGTAATTATCATCGCCGCTACTAACCGTCCTGAAGTGCTTGACCCTGCTTTACGCCGTCCTGGTCGCTTCGACCGTCAAGTTGTGGTTGACCGCCCTGATAAAATTGGTCGGGAAGCAATTCTCAATGTTCATGCCAGAAATGTCAAATTGGCTGATGATGTGGACTTGGGTAATATCGCTATCAAAACTCCTGGTTTTGCTGGTGCAGATTTAGCCAACCTCGTCAATGAAGCAGCTTTATTAGCAGCACGACAGAATCGCCAAGCCGTCGTTATGGCAGATTTTAATGAAGCCATTGAACGTTTAGTGGCTGGACTAGAAAAACGCTCTCGTGTTTTAAATGAAACCGAGAAAAAAACTGTAGCCTATCACGAAGTTGGTCATGCTATCGTTGGGGCTTTGATGCCCGGTGCTGGTAGAGTTGAAAAGATTTCCGTAGTTCCTCGCGGTGTTGGTGCTTTAGGTTATACAATTCAAATGCCAGAAGAAGACCGTTTCTTAATGATTGAAGACGAAATTCGTGGACGCATTGCCACCTTATTAGGTGGACGTTCCGCAGAAGAAACCGTCTTTGGTAAAGTCTCCACCGGCGCAAGTGATGATATTCAAAAAGCCACCGACTTAGCGGAACGCTACGTTACCCTTTACGGGATGAGTGACCATTTAGGGCCAGTAGCCTTTGAGAAAATTCAACAACAATTTATTGAAGGTTATGGTAATCCTCGCCGTTCTATTAGTCCCAAAGTGGCTGAAGAAATTGACCGGGAAGTGAAGCAAATTGTAGATAATGCTCATCATATTGCTTTGAGTATCTTGCAATATAACCGTGATTTGTTAGAAGAAACAGCACAGGAATTATTGCAAAAAGAAATCCTTGAAGGTGCTGCACTCCGGCAACGTCTCCAGCAAGCTCAAACACCAGAAGAATTATCAGAATGGTTGCGGACAGGTAAATTGTCACTAGATAAACCCCTACTGCAAACACTTCTTTAAATGTTCGTATTTAGGAATTTAGTCCTGCTTTAATGACTAAATTCCTGACTACAAACCCAACAATAAGTAAGTCGGTGCAATAAAACCAAACTATGTGAAGAAAAGTAAATAAGGCTCAAACTCTTTCTCCCCCTGCTCCCTGCCCCCTGCCCCCTGCCTTATTCCAACAATAATTATTTACGCCGACCTACTTAATTCTATAGATTCAGTCGATTTGATAATTTCCATACCGGCGGCTGCAAATCGAGCAAATGCCGCATCTGCTTGTTCTGTATAGTCCACAACTCCCGGCACTACCACAGGGGAAGTACAATCTTCTAGTAAGAATATTTTTTGAGCCAGATTAGCATCTATTTGCTGAATTTCTGTTAATAAATCATCAATTGTCCAAGCTACACAGTGACTTTTAGCTTGACCACCAATAATTACAGCATCAAATTCTAAGAGTTGTTGAATTAAGCGTGTGTTCTTATGAGCTAGTGGACTTTGATCAAAACTTTGCAATACTTCAGGACGTAAAACAGAATAATTTTCTGTTAACGGATTATCACCTTTAATTTCAAATTGTGTTTGACTGCGGCGAGCAATACAGTGAAAAAAGATGGCTTCTTCCACCGCAGAAACTAAGGCATGACCAATGCCACCTAACATAGAATGATAAGGCCAAACTGTCAGAGGATATTTACCATCTTGACTGAGTTGCTTAACATAATGATAGGCGTGTTTTGTTAATAATTCATAGTTGATATTAATACTATTAGCAATATCCGGGTTAACCTGCCAAATCCCATTTTCAATATCTCCTGGTGTAATACTAGTAGCGGCTGGTGTTGGATGTTCTCCTATATTATTTACCCAAAAAATAGGATGAAAAATTTGCATTGCTGTATGGGTATCGAGGGTAGGAATAATTTTGGTAATTACACCTAAATTATGATAAATAAATTCACACAATCGGCGATTATCATCTACTGCCCCTGTTCCTGATTTACCTCCAACAAATAATTCAAATTCAGGTATACAAAAAGTATTCTGCACATCAATTAATAATAAACAAATACGTTTTTGGTCAGTAGATGCAGGTTGTATATTATATTTTTCTGCCCATATTTCTGCTGCGGCTGCCCGTTCTTGATATGGCACACGCCAGACTTCCCCTACTTTATCAGGGTTGTAGTGAGTGGGTAATTGAGTAATGATTTGGTTGTTATTATCTGCCATATCTGTCTCCACCTTAACAGTTTTAGTTATTAGTTGGTTAGGGTGCGTTAGGATGAATAATTTCTGAGTATAGTTAGGTTATATCGCACTGACGCACCCTACAGTTCGGATATTTTTTATCTAGAAGTACCTAACTGTTCACTTAAAAAATTATCCTCTGGCTTGTCGCCAAAGGATGTTTAATTACACCTCTAATAATTGTAAGTAAAACGAGTTCAAAAAAAACAACTATGGTAAGGTAAAAAAACTAAGATTGAGTTCGTAGTAAGGACTTTAGTCCTGATTTGAGAAGTAAAGTTCTGACTACAAATATTCAATTATTTACCCTGTTGTACTTATACCAATTCTCTATGAAGTTGCACCAAATTAATGATGTAGAGACGTTGCATGCAACGTCTCTACAGTACAGAATAAAGTGCATCTTTATCAAGAAACGGTATTAGTGGTAACATATCCAGTTTTCAACGCTTATTCAAAGCAGAGCGTAACTGTTTAAGCACCTTACCAATTTCTAAAAATTGCGGGTCTTTAGCCAATTTTTGCAGAACTTCAGGGCTACTTTCCATCACAATATTATTGTAAGCAGTAATAGCAGCATTTAACTTATTTAGATCCACACTGGGTTTAGCTGCATTTTGAGCAATTTCTGTTTTTAAATCTTTAACACCAGCAACTAACTCTACTGGTTTTAAAGACCCCATATTAACACCAGATGTAGATGCTGATGACCTACTAATCATACCTTGGAGAGCATTTAGTAGAGGTTGCAGTGCTGATGGTGACACCCCTAAACTACTCAAAGCAGTTTGTACATGACTGATAGCCCCTTCTGCA
>JBODRP010000180.1:0-11083 GCA_050633005.1 Trichormus sp.
AGTATTATCAGTTTTAGACCCCGCTAACCATACTACTCCCACAACTCCAACGGCATCTAACAATACTGGACAAGTGCAACCAAAACCTGCCACTACTAACTCACCTACTGGCTTATTCCTCTCCCAAGAAATTCCTACCCTTAAAAATGCTGTGCAACAGTTAGCAGCAGCTAATCCCAATCTTACCCCTGGAGTATTTCTGGCAGATTTAGACACCGGAGGATATGTAAATATTAATGGTGATAACAGCTTACCTGCGGCTAGTACCATTAAAGTACCAATTTTAATTGCATTTTTCCAAGATGTAGACGCTGGTAAAATTCGCCTGGACGAAATGCTTACCATGCAGCGAGAAATGATGGTAGGTGGCTCAGGAAATCTACAAAACAAACCAGCCGGAACACAGTATACGGCTTTAGAAGTGGCAACTAAAATGATCACCATCAGTGACAACACTGCCACTAATATGCTGATTGCCCGACTAGGAGGCATAGAAGCAATTAATCAGCGTTTCCAGAGTTGGGGACTTACCACTACAGCCATTCGCAACCCCCTGCCAGATTTGCAAGGCACAAACACCACTAGTCCCAAAGAATTGGGAAATTTACTGTCTATGGTGAGTCAGGGCAAATTAGTTAGTATGCGATCGCGTGATCAAATCCTTGATATCATGCGCCGTACAGAACGAGATCATCTCCTACCTTCCGGTTTAGATCAAGGCGCGCGCATATATCACAAAACAGGCGATATTGGCACGGTATTAGCAGATGCAGGTATCATTGATACACCTACCGGCAAGCGTTATATAGCAGCAGTCATGGTACAACGCCCTAATAATGATCCTCGTGCCGAAAAACTGATTAGCGACATCTCTCGCGCCGCCTACCAAGAATTTAGCCAAAGCCCTCCCACACCTAACAATACCACCAGTGCCATCCCCACAACAGGCTATCAATCGCCGATGATCACTGCACCCCCACCCACCATCCCTACAAGTGGATATCAAGCCCCTGCGGTAAATCCACAATATTATCCGCCCAGATAGCTGTAAAGTAAGGATGTAAGGGAAAAATCAAGTCAAAAATCATCAATTCATATCTTGCACCTCTACGTACAACCCCAGGTAAAGTAAAGAGATGCGCGATAAAGCTACCTCATTTTTATGGTTTTTTATCCCTAAATAAAGGGTTTCGATGACTCTCTTTTGACTTTTGCCTTTATAGTTCCCAATTCCGCACCTCGTATTAATTATGTCCTCAACTACCCCCACAATTCAATTTTTTGCTGGCATTTATGAAGAACTGAGTAACGTCAGTTTAAGGCGAGAAGTCCGCACTGGTAAACGCATCGTCATGATGACGTTTGAGAAAATGCAAGCATTGGAAGGATTTAATAGTTTTACAAAACAATCATTAAACGCCTTACTTTTAACTGATGAAGAAGGGGAAATTAATATTACCCCTTCTTCAACTCGATTCATCTTTGGGGGTGATGAAGGTGATGAACTCAGGGGAGTAGAGTGCAAATTTGAACTTGAACGCGATGAGCATTTGGAAAGATTCATGCGTTTTATGCACCGTTATGCTGACGCTAATGGTATGGAATATGGGGAGAAGTAAATCAGTTAACAGCGATCAAGTAACTAAATAAAATAGCCGACAATTTAAGGTTTAGTTACTCATCCATGAAAATTAGGCGGAGGGGATCTAAATGTACATACCAAGGGAAAGGTTCATCTTTAATACTCAGCCATTTTTCTTTGAATAATTCTGCTTGCAAATCGTATTCCTGGGAATGATTGCTAGGAGCATGAAGTTTTAAAAATAGTGTGATGCGGTGGGGTGTTTCACTCGTTCGTACTAACCAACAAGGAAAGGTGTTGGCTTGGGTTGAGTCTTTGGTAAATATAAGATGATGGGCGCGGATGCCAACATGGGTGATTTGTGGGGAAATTGGTTCTCTAATTTGCAATCGACAACCCCAATCAATTGCTTCTATCTCGTGCGATGAGTGAATAATTACATCAGAGTAATTCTTGCATCCAGTGATTTGGGCAACGCTTACTGTAGCGGGATGCTCAAAGATATCGTATCTAGAACCATGATGAACTATTTTACCATGTTCCATCACCAATAAATTAGGACAAAGACGATAAGCTTCTTCCATATTATGGGTGACAAATAAAGTTACACCTGAGTACTCAGCTAGAGTAGTGGTCATTTGTTGTTCTAGTTGACTACGCAGATGTGTATCAAGTGCTGAGAAAGGCTCATCTAATAGTAAAGCTTCTGGTTGACTGGCTAAGGCTCTGGCTAAGGCTACTCGTTGTTGCTGTCCCCCGGAAAGTTGATGTGGGTATCGCTCTCCTAATCCTTGTAACTGCATTGCTATGAGTAACTCTTCAATTTGCGATCGCATTTTCCCATTAGCTATTCCTAGAGGTAAGCCAAAAGCAATATTTTGCGCCACTGTCATATTTGGAAACAGAGCATAATTCTGTACTAAAAAACCAATCTGGCGATCGCGGCTAGGTAAATTAATTCCTTTTTCTGAATCAAATAATACTCTATCGTTTAAAACTATCCGCCCCCTTGTAGGTGTCTCAATCCCCGCAATACAGCGCAGAATCATACTCTTACCCGCCCCTGAACCCCCCAACAATCCCAAAGGTTGTTCATCGCTACTAAATCTCACCTTGAGGCTAAAACTCGCTAATCGTTTCTCAATCTCAACAAACAGCTTTACCTCCCCCTGCTCCCTCTGCTCCCCTGCTCCCTGCCCAAAGTTCTCTAATTTTGAATTTTGAATTTTGAATTTTGAATTAATTAGCCCCCCGCTCCCCTGCTTGCCTCTACTTCCCCTCAATTCCTGCCAAAAATTGACAGCAATAATCCCTGATAGAGAAACAGTCATAATCACAACTGACCAAAACCAAGCTTCATCTGTCGCCCCGGCTTCCACTGCAAAATAAATCGCCATTGGAATTGTCTGGGTTTGTCCGGGAATATTACCAGCCAACATTAATGTTGCACCAAATTCACCCAAGGCACGGGCAAAGGACAAAGATGTACCTGCTAAAATCCCTGGAAAGGCTAGGGGTAAACTGATACGCCAAAAGATAGTAGACTCCTTTGCTCCCAGGGTTCTAGCTACTTGCAAGAGATTACCATCAATCTGTTCAAATGCCCCCAAGGCAGTTTTATACATTAATGGGAAAGAGACAACTGTAGCGGCGATCGCTGCCCCATACCAAGTAAATACTATACTCAAATCAAAAGGCTGCATCAGTTTCCCTATCGGGCCATTTTTGCCGAAAAACAACAGCAGCAAAAAACCCACAACCGTAGGGGGTAAAATCAAGGGAGCAACAAATATCCCCTCCATCAAAGATTTGCCCTTGCCACGATATCCCAACATCCAATAAGCAGCCCCAATTCCTAAAAAGAAAGTGATAAATGTAGCAAAAAAAGAAGTCTTGAGTGATATCCACAAAGGTGAAAAATCCATTGGCATGATGATTTTCGGCAAGAGCTAATGTGCAACTATTGACTTTGGCATAATTGAGTATGGTCTAGGCTACTCAAAACCAGTCTGATTAAAATTCCTGATTGTTTCATCAACTAAAACTATACCAACTTTATTATAATAAAGTTGGTATATAACAATAAATTACCGAAAATTTGGGTTTAACATCATCGAGGGGTCAGAAGCCCTGTTCCCCCAACCCTGTTTCCTCTTAGATTTACCTACACCTTACCCCCTACACCCACTTGATTCATAATGACGCATAAAATATGTATTTATATAATGTTTTCTAAAATTTATCCCTCATAACTAACTATCTGTGTTAAAATATGCAGGTGAGAATTATATTCGGTTATAGTGTTTGTTTTTAGTATTGACAGGCTTTTTCCTTTTGGTATTTGCAGACTCTCTCCGAAATCTAAATCTCTACAAACTTATGTGATGATTTTGGAGACATAAATAAATGTCAATTTATGTAGGCAACCTCTCTTACCAAGTAACAGAAGATAGCCTCACTGCTGTTTTTGCAGAATATGGTACTGTAAAGCGAGTTCAAATCCCTACAGATAGAGAAACAGGTCGCTTACGTGGCTTTGCCTTTGTAGAAATGGATTCAGAAGACCAAGAAACAGCCGCCATTGAAGCTCTTGATGGTGCTGAATGGATGGGTCGTGATTTGAAAGTGAACAAAGCAAGACCCAAAGAAGACAAAGGTTCATTTGGTGGTAATCGTAGCCGTGGCTATCGTAATAACCGCTACTAAGTTCAATATTATCAAATAGCATTAATCAATTGATTTAAGGAGATGTGATCAATCACATCTCCTTACATTTTAAAGGGCAACATTCAACAGTCAACAAAATCAGGACTTACGCAACTGGCATATTAGTAGGGTGCGTCAAATATCAAAAATCTTTTTATTGACAGCATTTGAGCAGTCTGACGCACCATACAAGACATATTTAATGTCACACTTGCGTAATTCCGAAAAATTAGAGAGTATTTATTTCTGTATGATCATCACCTTGAAGAAAACAGGACTTTTCTAGTTCTAGTCGTTGTTCGACATTACGCAAGAAATAGCCATCGACCATTGCAGATCCTAAAAGCTTACCCAACTCATCACGGGTAGTAGTGATAGTAGTATTGAATTTCCCACCAGCTAAATTACCCAGATTTGCTACGATAGCGCGTTGAATTAACTCAAGAACTTCTGGGGAAGCCGGTTTAGATAATTGGCTAACCGTTTGAGTATCCAGAGATTGTACATATTCCCATAACCGATTGTGATTCATCACTTCAGTTAAAGAATTTTCAGGATGACGATGGGAATCCTTACTCATAGTAATTATCTCAACTGCTGCTCAACTATCAATTAATTTAGCAATTTACTTTTTAGCTCCTAGTTCGCATAACCGAACTCTACTAACAGTAGTTCTACGACTGGCGATTTTTGGGTATGGGGCATGGGGCGTATCAATTCAAAATTCAAAATTCAAAATTCAAAATAGAAGAGTTTTACTCTCCCTTGTCTCCCCTGCCCCCTGCCCCCCTGCCCACAAACTACTCTCTAGCAATCACAATATCATTTGATTTAATAACTGCGTAGGCTTCTGCTCCTTCGACTAGTCCTAACTCTTCAGCCGACATTCTGGTGATAATAGAGGTTAACTCTACTTTGTGAACAATTTCTAGGGTGACTTCACTATTAACAGCACCAGCAACAACTTTTTTCACCACACCTTTAAGAATATTGCGGGAGCTAACTTTTAAGGGTCTTTTAGGAAGATTTACTTCTAAAGCCAAATTTTCAGGTGGTTTTGTTTCTATCTTCTCTACCTCTGTGGTTGGTAATGATTTTGGCGGTGGTGGTTGTTGATGAAGACCGCGCACAAGTTCCCGCAAAATCTCAGTTTTGGTGCGCTGAGACTGCTGGCAGAACTCCTCTAAAATCTTGCGTTCGTCTTCCGATGTTTGAAAAGTGATCCATCCTTGTTCTTTTCTTGGCATAATGTTACCAATTTGGTTGGTAAATATCGAATTTATCCTAAGTACGATCCTACCAAGCCTGAATCCTTGGAACAGAATCTATCTCAGCCTGATTTTCCTATGAAACGAAGACAAATTATTACTTTTCTTAGTGCGGCATTTGCTAGCTGTTTGATAGCAGTTGGTTTACCTTTTTTGACACCATCTCCGGTAGCAGCACAATCTAATGTCAATCTATTAGTATCTGCTGCGGCTAGTTTGAAAGATGCGCTAGAAGAAATTAAGCCGGTTTATCAAAAGAACAATCCTAACGTCAACATCACTTATAACTTTGGGGCATCTGGAGCTTTGCAGCAACAGATTGAACAGGGTGCGCCAGCAGATATATTTATTTCTGCGGCTAAAAGACAAGTAGATGCTTTAGAACAGAAAGGGCTTTTGTTGCCTGGTACACGAGGTATCCTAGCAAAGAACCGCCTGGTTTTGATTGTTCCTAAAAACGCTACAGGTATTACTAGCTTCTACAATTTGAGAGATGCCAAAATTAAGCGAGTGGCAATGGGTGAACCCAGAAGCGTCCCGGCAGGGCAATATGCTGACCAAGTATTGCGAAAACTCAAGCTTTTACCTGAAATTGAGCCGAAATTAGTCTTAGCTAATAATGTGCGTCAGGTTTTAGCGGTGGTAGAAAGCGGTAATGCTGATGCAGGGTTAGTTTATGCCACTGATGCCAAGATTTCTGACAAGGTCAAGGTTGTAGTGGCTGCTGATGAAAAATACCATTCTCCAATTATTTATCCTTTAGCAGTAGTTAAAAGTAGTAAAAATCCTAATCCTGCTAAGGAGTTTATCAAGTTCTTAACTACTGACAATCAAGCCAAGAATGTATTGAAAAAGTACGGCTTTATTCTGCCTTAGTAGGGGAGTAGGGGGCAGGGAGCAGGGGGCAGGGGGGCAGGGAGACAAGGGAGACAAGGGAGCAGAGAAAAGAATTTTAGATTTTAGATTTTGCGGAAAGTCTGAGAGGATGTTTGAAAAGTATCATTGCCAACAGCAAAATCTTAAAAACCTAACCCCCCTAGCCCCCCTTCCCTACAAGGGAATGGGGGTTTCAAAGCCTATCGACCTTTCGGGGAGAGGTACACTGCGGGAAGCAACCTATGGAGAGGGATTTCTAGTATACTTTTCGACTTTTCAAACACCCTCTGAGCGGAGGTTTCCTCCGTACAGAACTTTCCAAGACGGATTTTAGATTGAAATCCAATCCAAAATTTAAAATCCAAAATCCACTCATTGAATTGCCCAATGCCCCATGCCCAGTAATGTCACAATGAAAGTAGGTATATTATCTTTAATGTGTGACTATGTATTTAACTTGGTTAGATAGCAATAGTTGGTTGCTGGAAATCGGTCAACAACGAATATTAATAGATCCTTGGTTGGTTGGTGCATTAACGTTTGCTAACTCAGACTGGTTTTTTAAAGGCTTTCGTCATCAAGAGCGTTCTATCCCAGAGAACATTGATTTGATTTTGCTATCTCAAGGTTTGGAAGATCATGCTCATCCACCGACACTAAAACAACTTGATAGGAATATTCCGGTGGTGGCTTCTCCTAATGGGGCGAAGGTGGTGCAGGAGTTGGGTTATACGGCTGTGACAGCTTTGCAGCATGGGGAAGCTTACAAGTTAAATAATCAAGTGGAAATTAAGGCTGTTCCTGGTTCTCAAATTGGGCCGACATTGATAGAGAATGGTTATGTTCTCAAGGAGTTGGCAACGGATTTACAGCTATATTATGAGCCTCATGGCTCTCATTCTCCAGAGTTGAAACAGTTTGCACCAATAGATGTAGTAATTACGCCTCTGATTAATTTAAGTGTGCCTGTTCTGGGGCCGATTATTAGAGGTCAAAAGCAGGCTTTGGAGGTGGCAGAATGGTTAAAACCCCAGGTGATGTTGCCGACAGCAGCCGGAGGTGATGTGATGTATGAGGGTTTGCTGGCGAAGTTTCTCAAGGCTGAAGGGAATACGGATGAACTGCGATCGCAGTTAGCAAAACGTCAGCTTGCAACTCAGATTATTGAACCACAACCAGGCGATCGCATCGAGTTATCATTGTATGCGACTCGCTGAAAAATAGCGATCGCCTGGGGGGGAATATTGGTAAATCGAATCAGAAAATGCTCCTCATCGGTTTGCTGGATGACTTTGGCATAAATATCTATGTCTGGTGCATCCACTAACCTGAGTTTGAGATTATTCAAGGGTGCTAGGGAGTGTGCAGATTTAAGATCAGCTCGTTTTTGTGACAGGCTGATCAATTCTCCCGCAAATAATACTCCTGTGGCTTGTTTGCCTTGCAATACAGTGTATTCTATGGCAATTGGAGATACTAAATTTACCATCACATCATCGTCTTGTGGTAATGATAAATTATATTTCCCACCAATTCCGGCGATATCATATATTGTGATTGGTTCTTTAATTCCCTTCGGTTCTATTTGCAATTGTGCCGTAATTTTTAGGTCAGTTTTGGCATTTTGGTAAGTATGTTCTGAAATTAAAATTTGTCCTCCTACAGTATAGGTTTCTATCCTCGCAGCTAAATTCACATGACTACCAATAACTGTGTATTGAGCGCGTTTTTGTGAACCAATATTCCCGGCGACAACTTCACCTGTATTCATGCCAATACCCATTTCTAGAGTTGGGAGGTTGAGTTTTTGATTTTGTGAGTTTACCTGTGCCATAGCTAATTGCATAGCGATAGCACAGGCGATCGCTCTTTCGGCATCATCTGGACGACTAATGGGCGCGCCAAACATCACAAAGATACCATCCCCAATAAACTCGTTAATTGTGCCTTGATATTGATTAATTACCTCTGTCATTGCACCGAGATAAAGATTGAGAATTTTTACTACTTTTTCCGGGGGTAATTGTTCAGAAATTGCGGAGAATCCCCGCAAATCAGAAAATAGTAATGTGACTTGACGACGTTCACCACCTATGTTTAAACCTGTGGGAGTTTCTAATAAATTGGTGACGACTTCATCAGTGAGATAACGTCCTAGGGTTTTTCGCATTTCCCCAGCAGTTTGGGCGATGTATTGGGTAACTGCGATCGCGGAACTTCCCAAGGCTAAAAGTGCAGGAACAACAGGCAGCCACCAACCCCAAATAAATCCTACAAAACTACCACCTAGTAACACTCCACCTGCAAAAATTACATTCGCAGCTAAGAAGGTTTTTTGATTGCTGTAATGGCGTTGTTGCCAACATAAACTAGCACCAATAATTGATGCTCCTAAAATTAACAATAATTCTACAGGTTCAGGTAAAGTCTTAATTAATGACCGATCATCTAAAGCTGTACTCAAAATTTGACTAACTAAATTAGCGTGAATCGTTACCCCAGCCATCCGTTGTGGTGTGGCGAATACTTTACTACTATAAGGTGTGTAGAATAAATCTTTTAAACTCTCAGCCGTTGCCCCAATTAATACTACCTTATCCCGCATGAAATCTGGGGGAATTTGCTTTTTTTGAACTTGAGCAAGAGAGATAGTATTAAATTGCTGCTGTATTTGCCCCCGGTAGTTTAATAATATTTGATAGCTGCCATCATTAGCACGGATATAACCACCATCATTAGCTGTAAAAAAGGGAAATACACCTTTACCTAACTGTAAATAATCGGGATTATTTGCGGCTGGTTTTTCAGTAATGCCTAGTGGTTTTAAATATAATAATGCTAATTTTAAAGCAA
This sequence comes from Trichormus sp., assembly GCA_050633005.1. Taxonomy (GTDB): domain Bacteria; phylum Cyanobacteriota; class Cyanobacteriia; order Cyanobacteriales; family Nostocaceae; genus Trichormus. The sequence goes on from JBODRP010000180.1 coordinate 9,286, forward strand.
AGCTTGCTAAAACATCTTCCTCATTTAAATTGACATATAATAAACCCCGGCGGATTCTGCCATCTCCATCTAAAGGTAAGTCATTTGCACCGACTTGATCGCGTTTTTTCAGGGCTGGGGGTGGATTGACTGACGCACTATCAAAACTATCAGAAGTTTTCTGCACACCAATTAAATTTGGTGTATTACTAAATACTTTTACTAAAGTTTCATGACCAGGATTTACAGGTAAATCACGATAAATATCTAAACCAATTGCCCTTGGTTTTTGTTGTTTAATAATCTCTAATACACTAGCTAACGCACCATCAGACATAGGCCATTGTACTTGTTGACGCACATCTGCTTCTTTAATTTCTACGATGATAATGCGTGTGTCTGGTGGTTCTGGTGGACGCAGAAGAAAAAATTGGTCTAAGGTAGCTAATTCTAATGCCTGTAACAGTCCTGTGAAGCGTAATATAATCACCAAGATGGTAATTTTAGGCACAGCAAAAACTACACCGCGCCATTGCCAAATTCCCCGTCTTAACTTGTTCCCCAGCATGATTATTTGGCGGCAGAATTTTCAGCTTGACAACAATCTAGCAACGGTTCAGAGGCGATCGCATTTAGCCCCACTGATGTTAATAAATGTCCCCAATTTAACAAATAGCGGAGATTTCTAGGTTCAGTGTAGCGTAATTGAGCGATCGCCGTTAATGCCTCATGCCAAATTCCCGCCTCTGCATAGATATAGGGCAATTTTCTAGCATCTGCCTTAGCTAACTTCTCAGATAATGATGATTCTGGTTGAATCCGTTCCACCCAACCTTCAACCCTAGGGTTTATACTGAAATCTTCCGCATCACACACTAGAGTTAAATACCAGTGGTAAGTCTGGCCAATTTTTAATGGTGGCGCACTTGCAGCCAAAGTATGACTGACAATTCCTGGTTTATTGCGTAGGGTGAAAGTTGTTTCATAAACTATATTTTGGTTTGGGTGACTCAACAGCACAAACCTCGCTGTTTTCACCGAAGTTTGCGGTACATACCAAAAAAATTGCGGTCGTTCCGTAACAGTCAAACCCAATTTATTCCCTGGTATCAGGGGAGTAATCATTTTTTTCCCACTGATGCAAACAGAACCACGGGTAGAACCACCAGCACTTACAGGGGGATCTCCCCGCTTTGGTGGTTTAAATGTCTGACTAATTAACTGATTTTGTTGTCTAGTTTCAGAGTGTAACTGTATATTTTGTGTTGCTAAAGTAACAACAGGGAAGCAGTAGAAATACAAAGGCAATCCACAGCCGACAATAGATAAATGTAGCGAAAATTTAATACAATTCATCATTGATGTAGACTTGAGTCAATAGAGATACTCGTCTGATACACATACGACTACATCAATTGTTCCCAAAATCAACCTGAGATTTTGCCGATCAACCCAAATTGACATAACAGGGTTAAATAAAGATATAGTTGCAAATTTATCTCCTGTTTAACATTTCACGGACATATCCAAAACCACGGTCATAAGCTTTCATATTGAGCGATAGAAGCGATATTAGACCAAAAGTCAAAATTTTACTAAGTTTTTTGAGTTGAAAGAACTGTATGCTCAAGAATAATAGACATTGGGTTTGGAAGAGAGATGAAGCTATATTATATTCCCACAACAAGAGCAGTACGCCCTCGGTGGCTTTTAGAAGAAATGGGAATTGCTTATGACTTAGTGCGAGTCAATATGAGCATGACAAAACAACCAGAATATCAACAACTGCACCCACATGGTAAAGTGCCAGTCTTGATAG
>JBODRP010000181.1:0-11066 GCA_050633005.1 Trichormus sp.
TTCCTGAAACCCTTACAAGGTAAGTATTTTACTTTAGTTTACAAATTAGCTCTTAGGCGTAAGCTGTAACGCACCGAAGGACTACATATCTGTTCAAAAATCAAATAGAAATTTTATAGGATTCCTATCTTGTGATACCAGTTCTCTATGAAGTTGCGCCAAATAAATGATGTAGAGACGTTGCATAGAACGTCTCTACAGTAAAGAATAAAGGGCTAAAGCCCAACTACAAACCTTCAAATTAATGGGATATATTTTCTAACAAAATGACAGGTGTTTGACTACCTTCTAATACTGCTTGTGACACTGAGCCAATCAGTATTTCTAACGGTTGGTGTCCCCGTTTCCCCATAATAATTGCTGTCGCTTGATAAGTTTCAGCGATATGAATAATCGTTTCTGGAATAGCACCATTCACAGTCAAAAATTCATACCTAATATCAGATAAGATTTTTTTGGCTTGTGCTTGTAGTCTTTCCACAGATGGGGAGTTGGAGATATTCACTACGTGTAAAACAATGACTTCGCCATTACTACGCCGTGCTAAATCTGCCGCTTTAGTTAAAACTTGTGTGGCTAAACTAGATGTATCTACTGCTGCTAGTAATAGAGTGCGAGTAGCAACTGTTACCTTTGTGGGGTCAACTTCGCCTTTAGTTAACAATTTAGGAGCAAAAAAAGCTGTAGACCAAGCCCCCAAAGGTGCTGTAATGAGAATTGAAAGAGCTGCGATCGCTAACATGATCTCACCTCCGGCAATCCCTTGAGCTAAAGGAATTGCCCCAATAGCGGCTTGTACTGTGGCTTTAGCAGAGTTTCCTGGGAGTAAAAATAATCTTTCGTGCCAATTCCAATTACTACCCAAAGTAGAAAGATACCATCCCATCATCCGCCCAATCAATAAACCAATTACCAGCACTAAAACACCTGGTAAAAAAACTTTCTCTAATGTTTGTAACTGAATACTTGCGCCTAATAAAACAAACAAAAAAATCTCAGCTACCACCCATAAACTATCAAAACCACCCCGTAATCTTCTAGCTAAAGGCGCATCTAATTCAATTAAAAAAAATCCCATCGCCATTGTTGCCAGATATCCAGAAAAGTAAGGCAATGTATTAGCAATAATCACCAGAAATAAAGCCAAACTTGCCGCGATGACAGTATCTTGCACAGCATTTTGAGTCCAGTTTTGTTTGGTTAACACCAAAACCAGTAACCGAGCCGCAAAATAACCAAATAAAACGCCTAAGAGAATTTGTAAAATTACCTGGATGGGAAGTAAATAAACAGTGTTGACAGTGAACCCACCCAAAAGAGTAATTTGCTCAACACCACCATCCCGCAAGAAATTTAGCAGTAAACTAAAAACCAGCAATAACAAAACATCAGATAAAGCACTACCCGTTAAAATTGCGTCGGGAATACCTTTAGTTACACCCAAACCTAAACTTTTCAGACGTAACATTCCCGGAACAATCACAGCCGGAGACTCAGCACCGATAATACAACCTAAAAGTAAACCAGTGGTGAAATTAAACTGAAATATTACCATAGCAGCAATTGCAATGGCGATCGCTTCACACATCGCCGGTAAAAAACCCAAACGTAACGCCACAGTTCCCTGTTCAGCCAATTTTTCCCTGTCTAATCCTAGTCCAGCTTTCATTAAAATAATCATCACAGCCAAAGTTCTGAACTCATCAGCAGCACCCAACACATCTGGACTGATGACATTCAATACTCCAGGACTGAAAAAAATCCCTACTAAAATCATCCCAATTAAAGGCGGCGCACCCAAACGACGAGCAATTTGACCAACAAAAAAGCCCATCATTAAAATCCACAATATGCTAAATAACATCCCGTAACCTCCAAAGCAGCAACTTGTAGATAAATGCTGACTACAGGAAGTCTGGAGATAAATACAACAAAGCTCCTACTATCCTGCAATCAACGAGGAGAGTAGGAGCTATCAGCTTTCCAAATTATATTTTTCGTTCTGGAATAGCGGTTTTGGCAAGCTCCATTGCCATTATTAAAATTTATAATACCATATTTAAGCTTGGCGATACATCAAAATTTTAGACAGTAACGACTAAACCTTTAAGAAGATCATCTATCAAATTACCTAAAATTAAATAAGTAATAAGTAATGAGTAATAAATAATGAGTAATAAGTAATGAGTAATAAGTAATGAGTAATGCTCACCTGAGAGTGAAAACCGTACTTATCTAGGGAGACAATTTCTACCTGATAAATCCCTCCTCAAATAACTACAATCAAAGTACAGCCTCAAACCTCCGCGCCCCTACCCTGCGGGAACGCCTAAAGGCGAATGCGTTCAAAAATAAAACCCAAAATTTACGATACTTCCTATACATCAATAAACCATAAGTAGGAGAGCATAAACATGGGAAATCAATTCAAAACACTTGCTTTACTTGCTACCCTCAGTGGCTTATTAATTGCTATTAGTTATTGGGTAATTGGTGGCACTGGCGGCTTAATTATCGGTATTGGATTAGCCGCAGTCACTAACTTATTTTCTTGGTATCAATCAGATAAAATTGCCCTAGCAGTTTACCAAGCACAGCCTGTCAGTGAAAGCCAAGCACCAGGACTATATCGTATGGTGCAGAGATTATCACAACGGGCAAATATTCCTATGCCGGGAGTGTATATTGTCCCCAGTCAAACTGCTAATGCTTTCGCCACAGGCAGAGATCCCGAACACGCGGCTGTAGCTGTTACTGAAGGTATTTTAAATATCTTGCCAGAGGATGAATTAGAAGGAGTAATTGCTCACGAATTAACTCACATTATTAACCGTGACACCTTAACCCAAGCCGTAGCTGCTACCGTCGCCGGTGCAATATCTTTCTTAGCGCAGATGCTAAGTTATAGCCTCTGGTTTGGTGGTGGAGGTGGCAGAGATGGAGAAAGAAGCGGAAATGCTTTAGGCGTATTGTTAACAGTTATTCTCGCTCCTATCGCCGCCACAATTATTCAATTAGCAATATCCCGCACAAGAGAGTTTTCGGCTGATGCTGGTGCTGCTAAATTAACAGGTAATCCCCGCGCCTTAGCTCGTGCATTGCAAAGATTAGAAGCTACCGCCAAGCAACTACCATTAGATGCTAACCCCGCCTTTGAACCGCTATTAATTATCAATCCCATCTCTGGGCAGTTTCTCGGCAACTTGTTTTCTAGTCACCCTGCGACTGAAGCACGAATTGAACAATTACTGAAAATAGAACAGCAAATTAGGGCATAGGGCATGGGGCATGGGGCATGGGGCATGGGGCATTGGGCATTGCGCGTAAACATTAACCTATTCCCCCAACCCTGTTCCCTAACAACTAATACTAAAAGGATGTTTCAACTATGAATAATGACAACATCGAATCTGTGGAAATTGTGGAATCTACAATTGTTGTAGAAATTAGCCCACAAACTGACGAACTAGTAGAAACTGAAATGGCTGGTGAAAGTGATGAAGTAAAGCGCGAAACCAAGTCATTAATTGAGGCATTAAGAAGACGCGCTCAATCAGAAGCAGAATCAGCAGGTAAACTTACCCGTGAAACTTATTTAAATGCTGTACGCAAAGCACGGGCAGCTATTGAAGGTGAAAAAATTATGGAACGCGATCGCCTAGAATATTATTGGGCAGTATTTCAAGAAGAAACAGAAAGAAACTGGCATTTAATGATGAAAGAGTTTGTAGATTTTAGCACCCGTCTACAAAATGCAGTCAAAGCCGGTTGGGAAGCCTTCAATGCACCACGCCATCAAGGCTAAAACAGTTAGGGAACACCAAAAAATAAATTATCCGAAATTAATCTTTGGTTAGGGTGCGTCAGTATCAATAATTTCTGAGTATAGTTAGGTTCTATTGCACTGACGCACTCTTCAGTTTGGATATTTTTTTACAATAGTCTCATCTTTCTCCCCTTTGAAATTTCATGGTCATCTCTAGGCGAGATAATGCACTAGTGGCAGACTCCCGCACATAGGAGTCGGTAGATTCATCTTCAATTAGAGAAGTTAGAACCTCTACACCTCGCTCATCACCAATTGAGCCAAGGGCATTGACTAGGGAGATTGCCAGTGCAGGGTTATCTGTAGTTTGCAATGCCTCAATTAAAACGTCTACAACAGGAGAACCAATTTCACCCAAGGCCATGACAGCCGCAATATGTACTACCGGGTTAGGATCATCGAGGGCAGTCTTTAAACCCTGTACACCTTCTTCAGCAAAGGGAACTTCTGGATGATTAATGGCGACTTGCGCTAGTGCTTTAGCAGCACTTCCCCGCACTGTGACATTTTCACTATTGAGCAACGCTTCTACCAGAGGAGTCACGGCATCAGGGCCGATCGCACCTAAAGCTTTGACAGCAGCACGTCTATAGGTGGTATCTTCCTCATCCAGAATATTCATTAATCTAGGAATCACTGTTGCGTCTGGATTTTCAGCTAAAGCCCACATTGCTTGATCACGCAGGTGTGGGTTAGGGTGTCTTAGTTGTTGGAATAGTTCTTCTGTAGTCATAAAAAATTCAAAATTCAAAATTCAAAATTCAAAATGGGCATGGGGCATTGGGCATTGGAGTAAAATCTCCTGTGCTTCCTTGTCTCCCTTGTCTCCCTTGTCTCCCCTGCTCCCCTGCTCCCCTGCCCCCCTACCTCTTCAATTCCCCAATACTTATATTGAGATACTGAGTTGCAGTTTTGACTTAACTTTTTCCCGAATCAACCAATCATCATCGTTGGCGAGTTGCTGATAACTGCTGGTATCGCCAAGTTTTTCTAATGCCATCAAAGCTGCATACTTTAAATCCCAAATTTTGGTTTCTAAACAGGCTTTCAGTTCGGGAATTGCCCGTGATTCACCGAGTTCACCGAGAGCGATCGCAGCTGCTGCCCGTGATTTTTGAAATTGTGGTTGTTTGTTATACAGTGCTTCCACTAATAAATCATAGGCTGGGGAATGTTTCAACCAACCAAATAATTTCATCACATGGAAGTGCGCCCCATAATCATTGTTGGCTTCTTCGGCATAGGTAGCAAACAAAGCCTCTGGTGCAGCATCGGCGTAATGTTGCAAAATAGTTTTGCTAGCTAAATAGCAGCGTCCAAAGTCTGTCTCATACAAACCACGTATTAAAACTGACAATTCAGGTAAGTTATTATAACTATGCACTAAATCCAAATTCTGGGGATGGTCGTATAATGTCTGCTCTAAATAGGGTTGAACTTGAGCAAAGGTGATTGCGCCGCTTGAAATACCTGCTTCTGCTAACGTTCTGATACCACGTAGCCGGAAAACTAGAGAAACTGGACACCGAGCAATATCAGGAATGGCATCGTAATAACGAGCATCCATCAAATCTTGAATACACAACCGCCTCCCTAAGACATTTGGATGTCGTAATATTGCCACCACTTTATCCATCTGAGCATAATCTTTAGTTAAGCGGCAAACTCCAGCCATTGCAGCACTAGCTGTAGGTGGATCAGCATCATCTACAAATCTGCGAATCCGTTCTAGGGCTGGTTGATAATTAAATTTTGTCAGTGTATGAATAATTACTCTATATGTTTGCCCTGGCTTGTCTAATAACTGCGCTACTTCTTCCAGTAAATCGGGTTCATCCGTACCGATTTCACCAATTGCCCATACAGCGTTTTCTACTGTGTAGCAGTCATCATCACTTAGACAAGTGCGAATCACTGGTAAAGCCGTAGCAGCTTTGAGTTTTCCCAAAGTTTCCACCGACTTACGGCGAACGATGCGGTTATCCAAATCGGGATCAGTGCGCTCTACTGCCCGCATCAGTGCATTAATTGAGGGTTCTGTGGGGAAGTTGACTAAATGAGCCGCCGCAATATAACGTGAGTCATCCTCACTCAACTGATCTGGAGGCGTGTCCAAAAGTGCGATCGCCTGTTCTTCTGTAAGATTAAAAAAATTAAAAAACCGTTTATCCATATATATAGCAGATTCGATGTTGATGAGGTACAGCAACTGATTGAAAAAAGTAATGAATAATGAGTAATGACTCAGAAATTTACTTATTACTTATTACTTATTACTTATTACTTATTACTTATTACTCATTACTTATTACTTATTACTTATTACTCATGGTGTACCTCACTTATTTGAAAAGTGCTGTATATCAGCAGCTAGCCATCAATGTTAAATTTCACCCCTAAGACTAATAGTTTAAAACAAAACAAGCCCAGAGATTCTTTGCCATCACTCGACCTTAACAGGCAAAGCAAAGAGCGAAGAAACCCTAGGCTTGATGGGTAATAATTTACACCTGCAACCCAATTACAAGTTTAGCAACTGACTAGGACAAGGAGTTGATAGCGTAGTCAAGTAGTGCGTTGTACTCGGTTAATGCTTGAGCAGACATATCACGAGGAGCGCAACCACGGTTACGAGCAAAGCTTAATGCTTCAACGTAAGGAGCGGTGGGTAAGCCCAAAGCGCGATAAACTTCACGTTGTCCAGCAATACCCCACTCATCCAATGGGCCAGTACCACCAACTACCAAGCAGTACTGAATGAGGCGCAAGTAGTGCTTGATGTCACGAGCGCACTTAGCTTTGAAGGTATCGGTGGAGTTAGCTTCACCAGCATTGTTGAGGTAAGGATATTTTTTGATGCAAGCATTGTAAGCTTCAGTTGCAACGGCATCAATGTTGCCAGCTAGCTTTTCAGCAGCTTCCAAACGAGCAGCTGCACGTTGGATAGAACCTTGTACTGATTCTAAGTCAGAGGTGCTGGGGAAACGACCTGCGGCATCAGCAGATGCAATAACGGTTGTAACAACTGATTTCATTTCTTCAATCTCCCAAAAGGCTTTTAATTTAAAATGTGTTGGATGTTAATCTGTTGAGTTAATTACAATTTGTAATTAATTAGCTCAAAGCAGAGATTACGCGATCGAAGTAGCTGGAAGCTTCTGCAACTAAGCTAGCGCAACGATCTTCTACAACGGGAGTTCCCATCTTACGCAATTTAGCACCAGCACGAGCCTCGCTGGGGGTGTCTTGAATGTGAGCAGCTGCTTGAGCCTTCATGATTTGTACAGCACGCACGGTGGAGGTGGTGGGTACGCCTAGAGCAGCATAGGTTTCTTTCAAACCGTTCAAGCAACGATCATCAAGAACTGAAGCGTCACCAGCTAAGAGAGCGTAGGTAACATAGCGTAAGATGATTTCAGCATCGCGTAAGCAAGCAGCCATGCGACGGTTAGGATAGCAGTTACCACCAGCTTGGATCAAACCTTGGTTTTCGCAGATCATTCCAGCTACAGCATCAGAAACCATGCAGCTAGCGTTACTAGCGATCGCATTTACAGCGTCCAAACGTCTGTTACCACTAGCAACAAACGCTCTGAGGGCAGCAATATCAGATACAGTAGAAGTGCTAGCATCTGCTGAAACTACAGCTCTAGAAAAAGCGTCAAGCATTTCGCTCTCCTTGAATATTGGTTATCTGTAAAACTTGAGTGCTTGTTTCTTGAACAAGACAATATAGAACATAAAAGATCACCCCTATCTCAGTCTCAGTTATGAGAAAGTAAGTAATAATCCTTAACATCATCTAAACAATACCCCAGTCAGGTTGATCCTGGCTGGGGTACACATTACAAATATTGTTTGAGAGGGGCGAAACGAAGGGACTGATGATTTTTCCTGAGAGTTGACACTAAAGCTGCTTGAGGAGGTGCTTAATCATATTGTCTTTCACCATTAACTGTCTTAGCACCTCCAACAGAAATTTTTGAGATTCTTCATGGCTTAATCCTTTAACTTGTTCTTCATAAAGTTTGAGATTAAATTTCTGCTCTAAATTTAGCTCTATTGGAATTTCCATAATTTTTGCTCTCCGGTGTTTCGCAACATTAAGTTTATTTAGCCTCTGGGTTTAAGGTTAACAAAAGTTACACCTACTTGACAAGTGGACACTTTTAGACGATTACGAATAAACAAAGCTAAATACTGGGGACGCTCAGGTTTTATAATTGATCAGCATAGGGTTACTAAAGTTATTGTTTGGAGTTAGCTTTTAAGTTATGGATGCAATGGAGTTTTTTCAAAAAAGTACAGGGAAATGGCGATCGCAACGCACAACACACCACCTGGCTTTTAAGCGAGCGGAAGCTGGAGAATCTGATATTCAAGTCCAAGCCCTAGCAGCCGATCATCCTCAAGTGATTGAAATTTGCCAACTCCATGAGGTTGACCCCAAATTAGCAATTGGTGGTGCTTTTGTGACTTGGCAAGGGGCGATGGGATGGGATAGAGAAGACGAAAATCATGAAGGATCTACGGTGTTCTCCCTGATTCCTGATGCTGATAATCCCCGTCAAGGCTCATTATTACGAGAACGGGGCTATGCGGAAATTGTCCCAGTGGCAGGACGTTATCACATGGATGATGAAGATGCCTTAGTCCTAACGACTGAGTACGAAACCATGAGTTCAATTGAGAGATTTTGGTTTGTTACCCCCAGCGTCAGGATGCGAACCAGCACAGTCAAACGGTTTGGTGGTTTTAGCACTGCTACCTTTTGTACAGAATTGCGGATTGCAGATGCTTCAGAGGTGGACTCTCACCTGACTCCTGATCAGATTAACCATGCGGCTCAACCCACAAAACACTTCTCCTTCTTTGGTTGGTAAATTAATCATTACGAACAGCACCGATCCAGTAGCACGGGGGTTAGACTACCTATATGGAGTGAGGAGTTTAGCTCTTGATTCAGAGATGATAGATGTGGTTTATGATCTTAAGAACCGCATCCCTCTGTGCGCCTGGATCGGTAAGCATATTGATGGGGTGAACAGACAACTGGAAAACTATCTTCAAGCGTGCCACGATTGTTTTCACCCTTGGGAGCAGCCCCCTATTCAAATTTTTGCTGCTCCCATTGCCCAGTGTTTTGGTATCGATGCTATCTGCAATATCAATACCAATCCCATTACCATCCTAATTGACGTGGGACGAGTAGTGCCGGCAGACTGGTTGTTCTTAGTTGTCCATGAATATGCCCATGCTCATGTCGGGCTGCCAGGACACGATGAACAATTTGCGCGATCGCTCTCTCACCTCTGCTTGGGTTTGGGAATTGCACCGCCCCCCAGGACATCTACTATAGCCTCTCACCTGCGTTATTATCCCGACTGCCGTCCCACTCAAAACCCCTTAGCATTTTGGCGGGGAGAATAAGCAAGACTAACAATAAAATGTTACGAATTGCTGCTTTGTTTCGCAAATCAAGAGTCTAAATACCTACTCAGGCCTATTCTGAATTTTGAGATTACCTACATGGGTAGCAGTTACATCACCCATAGTCAAAATTTGGGGTCATAGGCTGTTAAACATTTAGGACAATAGCGAAATTCTTACGTGCGTTTTACATAGCATAAAGGTGTTCATTATGTCAATTCCTTTGTTGGAGTATGCCCCTTCATCTCAAAATCAGCGTGTGATTAGCTTTGAGATACCTGGTGATGAACAGCCTAGAGTTTACACAACAGATAACCTGCTGTCAGCCAGTGAAATGGATGCCTTGATTATGGCAGCCTATCGTCAAATTTTTCATGAACAGCAAATGCTGTTAAATAATCGTCAAATCTTCCTAGAATCCCAACTCAAAGCCGGACAGATAACAGTCAAAGATTTTATTCAAGGATTACTCTTATCCGATTCATTCCGACGGCTCAATTATGATGCTAACAATAATTATCGCTTTGTAGAACTTTGCGTACAAAGGATTCTGGGACGCAATATTTATAGCGAACGCGAAAAAATGGCTTGGTCTATTGTCCTAGCAACCAAAGGACTCAAAGGCTTCATTAATGAATTACTCAACAGTGAAGAATATCTAGATAACTTTGGTGATAATACCGTTCCTTACCAACGGCGGCGAGTTTTACCCCAGCGTTCTCAAGGTGAGTTACCCTTTGAACGGATGGCACGCTACGGCACTGATTATCGTGACAAGTTGCCACCTTCCATGAGAGGGTATCGGCAAGTTCAGCCATTTAATTTACAAAACTTCTTACGCAGTTCTGACAGGGATGTAATTTTATGGCTACTGGCTACTACCCTATTTTTGATTGCCTGCTCCTATTTACTACCCGTGTTTAATGTGCTGCCACAAATTGGCCCCTACTAATCACTGGTAGCCCAAAATCATGATTTAGAGACGCGATTTATCGCGTCTTGAAAAACCAGGTATCTACAGATAGGTAGGGTGTGTTAGCGACAGCGTAACGCACCTAGCACCAAGGCCTGTGGTGCTACAGTAAGTAGCCGTCAAGAAGTAGGTACACCAGAACACATGAAAAAGTCTTTCCCTTACACCCCTATACCCTTACACCCCTATACCCCTTTTAAATAATTAAAGGTTTGTAGTGTACCCCTCCGGGGAAGCAAGCTACGCGCAAGCGTCTCGTAGAGAGAACTTTAGTTCTCAAATAAGGACTAAAGTCCTTACTACAAACTCAATCTTACTCTTTGTTTTTGAATTTTGTAGCTTTAGTTTTTCGCAGGGTATATTGATTCATTTTCCCAGGAAAGTAATTGAATTTCTGTATTCAGGTTATATCTAGCAAATAGCTCTGCAAACTCCAGCATCAAAGGTGTAAAATATATATTTGACCTTTGCAAAAATTTTTGCAAAACTTGTTGACGGGCTATCACATACTCTCGCGTTGATAACCAAGAATATTCTAGACGAATAGCATCGGCATATTCCCGATATTTTTGGGGATTAACAGCTAAAATCCCCAAATCTGCATCTAATAAGACTTGACTATCAAGATCATCAATATCGGCTTGATGGTGTTTTGTATTGAGGATTAGACGTTTAACAGTATTAATTTCAGTAATGGGAACTCCTAAATTTCTGAGGAATTTATCTGCATATTCAGCACTTTTTTCCTCATTATCTTTGGCTTGTGGATCATAGACAATATCATGCAACCAAGCAGCCAGTTGTACGGCTGGTAAGTTGTCAGTGTAAGTTTTTAAA
>JBODRP010000182.1:0-11053 GCA_050633005.1 Trichormus sp.
GTAATGAGTAATGAGTAATGAGTAATGAGTAATAAGTAATGAGTAATGAGTAATATAGCATTTTCTACTATGCTGAGGCACAAATCTCTGCGTACCTCTGCGCTTTACTCTGCGCTCCTCTGCGTTTCAAAATATGATCTGTACCTCATGTAACTGGCAATCCCTATAAGACTTATAGCCTCACGCACCAACCATCAATTGTGACTACGAACTTTTGATTAATTATCTTAATGGGCCGCGAGTTACACCTAATTGACTTTGTAATTTCAACTCACGCCAGAGTTGAGAACCTGTTATTTCACCTGTTAATAAATGACGGTATCGCTGTATAGTTTTAGTCACCTGTTCTGGTGTTTCATTCACAAATTCAATACGGAAGTGACGCAATCCTAACTCAATCAGACGCTGTACGTATTCTGCTCCAGTTTGGGCAGTACCATTAAATACAGTGTTGCGACAACCTGCATCAGCTTGCAGAATGTGTTCACTACCGACGCGATCGCGTAATTTCACTTCATGTTTTTCGCAAGGTCTGCCACAATTAGTATAGTCTGTCCCCTCAGAAAGAAACGCACAAAATACACAGTGTTCCATATGGAACATTGGCATATGTTGATGAATTGTCACCTCAAACCATTCTGTAGGGGAAGTTGTGAGCAAGTCTTCTAGTTGGGTAATATTCAAGTCATAGGATGCTGTCAGACGTTCCAAGCCGTGACGTTGTTTGAAATAGTCTGCTGTTAAAGGGTTCGCAACATTCAGAGAAAAATCACCAATACAACGGTCGGCGGCGAAAAATTCCAGTTGGTCATAATTCCGCACCAGATAACCATCAGCCTCAGAAGCCCGTACTTGTTGCAAAATCCAGTTTTCTCCAGGCTTAGTAATGCGGGGAGGAGCAACCCAAATACTGGGGACTGGGAAATTACTTCCTTGTCCCCCTTGTCCCCCCTCACGAACTAACCGCACTGCTTCCCGATAAGCGCGGGGGTCTTCAAATTCACAGTACAGGGTTTTGACTCCAGCATTAATTGCGGCTTGGACTTGTTTTAGGTTGCGGACTAGAACAATGAGTGATGGGGTTGTGGAGGATGGGGGAGATTTGGGGGGGAGTAGGTCTTTAAAAGTCGCGCGGGGATTGAGTTCCCACGGTTTGGGTTGAGAGCGTAATTGTTCTAATTGGGTGACGATTTCGCGGCGTATCCGGTTTAATTCACTCACGGGTAACATCACCTTACCACTGAGATGATTGGTTAATGTTCCCAAACGAAAGGGGGTGTTACCAAGACGACCAAACTGTTCTTTGAGGCGTTCTGTATCTAAGGGTTTGGTGTGGGCTTCTACTAGTGTAATTTCTGATGCGACTTTAACAATGTTACCAAGTTCATCACGAGCGATCGCAATTAATCCCTCACCCACTTCGCCATAAATTTCTACATCAATGGGACGCTGAAATTGTGGATTTTCCCCCGCAAAAGTCTGACGCAGTTGTTTATCTAATTCAGGATCGCTAGTCTTCCACAACTTATCACCGACATGAACACGGCGAAAATTCACATTCCCTCGTCCAAAGGTCAAAATCGCATTTTCAGCTTTATTTATCACCTCATAAACTCGCCCGCCTTCTTCCTTTGCCTCTGGATGACCGCAATCAAACACCACACCATCCCCAGGCTTCAGGGGTGCAGCTAATTTCACTGTTACCTGTTCATTGCGAATGCGGGTAACTTCCCCTAAATAGACCCCCCGCTTCTTCCCAAACCGTGCATGAACCAATTCTTGATTATTAATCCCCGCAAACCAACCTGTGTAAAGTCCACGAGAAAACGCCATCTCCAAATCGTAGCGTTCTTTACTTCCCCCCCGACCCCTCTCCGACGCAAATAGTGGAGCTTTTATCCCCCCTTCCCTACTAGGGAAGGGGGTTAGGGGGTTAGGTCTTACCAATTCCTCCATCACCCGATCTAATGCTTGTCGATAAACACGGGTGACATTAGCCACATACTCCGGTGCTTTGAGACGACCTTCTATTTTGAGACTAGTTACCCCAGACTTAACTAAATCCGGTAATACTTCCAACCCGGCTAAATCTTGGGGGCTGAGTAAATATTTGCGTTCTTGTAAATCTATAATTTCCCCATCAGCAATTAAATCATAGGGCATTCGGCAAGCTTGCGCGCATTCGCCCCGATTCGCTGAACGTCCGCCTAAAGCTTCACTTGTTAAACATTGACCAGAGTACGCCACACACAACGCACCATGTACAAATACTTCTAGTGGTAGTGAAGTTCCACGCTGTGAAATCTGCTGCTCAATTTTGTTAATCTCTTGGATGGAACATTCACGGGCTAATACTACCAACTGACAGCCGAGAGACTTGGCAAATTCTACTCCAGCCGCACTAGTGACAGTCATTTGAGTTGAAGCGTGAATCGGGAAATCTGGCGATAGGTGACGAATCAAGCGACAGATACCCACATCTTGAACTATGATTGCATCTACACCAGCAGCGATAATTGTACGGAGATATTGCTGTGCTTCTGGTAGTTCTTGCGGGAAAATTAGAGTATTGACGGTGACATAACCTTTGACACCGCGACGGTGTAGAAAGGTCATTAATTCGGGTAAATCAGCTTCCGTGAAATTTTGCGCCCGCATTCTGGCGTTAAATCTATCTAATCCAAAATAAATTGCATCCGCACCATTTTCTACAGCCGCTTTTGCACACTCCCAGTTACCGGCAGGTGCGAGAATTTCAGGACGTAATGGTTGAGAATTAGCAATTTCCATTGGGTTGAATAGCTGATATGGATTTATGATTTTAACTCAATATATCAATTGGCGTTGCATAATTGTGGGGTGGTTTGTTTCACGCAGAGGCGCAGAGACGCAGAGAGGAGAAAGAGTTTAAGATTTTAATATATCAATATTGAGTTGAGTGATTGACTGAGCTAAGAAATTAGCTAGGTTAATTACGAATTACGAATTACGAATTACGAATTATAAATGCCTGACACTAATTTTACTACTACTGCTCCACTGACATCTGAAGTTTCATCTGTCGCAGTTTTACAAGAGAAAATTTTAGCTATTCGCAAGACTTTGCGCCCTGGGCAACAACAAATGGCTGATTGGCAATCTGGGCCACTGGCTGTTTCTGCTGTTCCTGGTGCTGGTAAATCTACGGGGATGGCGGCGGCGGCTGCGATCGCAATTGCTCGTCAATATCAAAATGCTGCCCAGTCACGGGCTTCTGCTCGTCGTCAATTGGTGGTAGTAACTTTTACACGTTCTGCGGCTGCTAATATTAAGCTAAAAATCCGCGACTACCTGAAGCAGTTATCTTTACCGCAAACGGGTTTTGCTGTTTATACTCTGCATGGTTTGGCGTTAAATATTGCTAGTCGTCACCCTGATTTATCGGGTTTAGAGTTAGAAAACGTCACCCTCATCACTCCTAACCAAAGTCACCGCTTCATTCGCACCGCCGTAGAACAATGGATTGTGACTCATCCCAGATTGTATTCTCAATTACTAGAAGGTCAGCAATTTGACGGTGAAGAAACAGAAAGGTTACGTCGTCAGTCGGTTTTAAGAACTGAAGTTTTACCAGACTTAGCCACTACCGTCATTCATGAAGCCAAAAGTTCTGGTATCCCTCCAGCTAAACTGCGGGAATGGAGTGAACAAACCACAGATGCGTATGAAATTTTAACTATTGCTGCCGGATTGTATGAGGAATATCAAAACCTCATGCGATCGCGTGATTTTATCGACTACGATGACATGATTTTAGCAGCCCTCCGCGTCCTAGAAAACGACAGCGCACGCCGTATTGAGCAGAACCAAGTTTTTGCCGTCTTTGAAGACGAAGCCCAGGATTCCAGCCCATTGCAGACACAGTTATTAGAGATTTTGGCGGATGATCGTGATTGGGTACTGGGGACTGGGGACTGGGGACTGGGAAGTAGAGGAGCAGGGGGAGCAGGGGGAGCAGGGGAGGAAATTCAATACTCAATGCCCAATGCCCCATGCCCCATGCCCCATGCCCAATTCCCAATAAATCTCATCCGAGTTGGTGATCCTAACCAAGCGATTAACTCGACTTTTACACCGGCTGATCCAATTTATTTTCGAGAGTTTTGCCAAGGGTGCGATCGCTCTGGTAGATTGGCAACAATGGATCAAGCTGGTCGTAGTACCCAGATAATTATCGAAGCGGCTAATTTTGCGCTGCAATGGGTGAATAGTTCCTATGGGGCTAAAAGTCAAAAGTCTCCTCAGCTTCCCAGCCCTTTTAGTCTGCAAATGATTCGTCCTGTTCACCAAGTTGATGTCAACCCGCCGGCAGTCGGTAGAGGTTTGGAAATCTATACACCGCGTGATATTCATCACACAGTCGAATTGCTGGGGAACAGAGTGATTGAGCTATTAACCCAAGACAGAACTAAAAGCGCGGCGGTGTTAGTGCGTGAAAATCGCCAAGGTCGTTGGTTATCTCAAGCACTAGAACCACTGTGTAAGGAGCATAACATTAATATATTTGATGTTGGAGAAAGCGATCGCCGTTCTCATGTTCCCCAGGAAATATTAGCACTGTTGCAATTTTGCGATCGCCCCCATTCTCCCGACTACCTCAAAACTGCTTTAGAGGTATTGGTACAGCGTCAACTCATCCCCACCCAAGACCTTAACGCCTTAGCCAGTCTCCCAGAAGAATTTCTCTATCCCAGTCCTTTAGCCGCACCCCAACCAGAACCAGTCCAAAAAGCTGCCCACCTCTGCCGTAGTTTACTGCGCGCCCGGTTGGAATTACCTTTATATCAGCTAATTTCCTTCTTGGCTTTGACCTTAAATTATGACCAAGCCGAACTAGCCACAGCCGATAAACTCTCAGAACGAGTCAACAAGCAAATCGCTGTGAATAACTCAATGGGGTCAATGCTTTCTGTGTTAAGTGAAATTGTCAGTTCCGAACGCTTTGAACCAGTGGAAACAGAAGATATCGAAAAGCGTTACACCCGCGAAGGTCAATTAACAATTATCACCATGCACAAAGCCAAAGGGTTAGATTGGCACTATGTTTTTCTGCCCTTCCTGCACGAAAACCTGATTCCTGGTAGATTCTGGGTTCTACCCCAAAGCCAATTTTTAGGTGACTTTACCTTATCAGAAGTAGCCCGCGCCCAAATTCGCGCCGCCCTCCACGGTGAAGCCAGTATTCCCGAAGTTACTCAAGCCTGGGAGCAAGCCAAACACCTGAAAACAGCAGAAGAGTATCGTTTACTGTATGTAGCGATGACCAGAGCCAAACAATTATTATGGATGTCTGCGGCACAAAAAGCCCCCTTTACCTGGAGTAAACCAGAAAATCTACAAGAACAAGCTCCTTGTCCAGTATTCTCAGCTTTGAAGCGTCAGTTTCCTGAATCTGTGGTTAGGGGTGTATAGGTTTCGAGGTAGGGTGTTGATTTTGATGAGATTTACCCATTTTTTATTCATACAGTTTTGGTGTCATCATCAGTGAACTAAATTCAATGAGTAATAAGTAAGAAGTAATAAGTAATGGGTATTTACTCATTACTCATTACTTATTACTCATTACTTAAAGAAGGAAATGATTGTGCATGAATTTTTCACCCCTGAAAAGGTACAGAGTCAACAGCCTAGTTTCGAGGTATCAGGAATTGACACTCTCCGCCTTAAAAGTGCGGAGATTCTTGGTTCAAGGAGTCCATATAAGCTTTCCTGAGAGCGATCGCTTCTGCTACTATTTGTTGGGCTGTTAATCCTTCTTCATCCATCATTGCTTGTAAGGTAGTACCAGTTTGCTCTGATTCTTCGTGAATTGGCGGAATTTGGCAATATCTCCCCCCATTCTTTAACCGTCGCCAAATACTGGCTTTTTTGGCTGTTTTAGCTCTGGGTGTACGCTGTTTTTTAATTAGCGATCGCACTGTTTCTTGGTTAATTACACTTAAATCTAGTAGCCGATCTATTACTTTTTGATACTTGTTACTTCTCTCGGCTAACTGATAAATAGTTCTTGGCTCAACTTGAGCAAAATCTTGGGGTTCAAACTTCCCAAAAGCGGCGGCAATCTTCAAATACTTCTTTTCCTCTCCTTGCCAACCCTGATCGCAAAGTAATTTTCTATACTCTTTTGCTGAAAGATGATGTTTCTGCTCGGCTAACCAAAAGGCATGACGTAAAATTGTCTTGGTGACATCCGCAAGGGTTTGCAAAGACAAGTTCTCATTTGCATCAGGCTGTTCTGGAGTATATGGCTCAAACTTATGTGACTTAACTGGGGTTGCAGTTACACCTTGCCTAGATGTCATCATAGTTATGATCTCACGGTAGGGTTTTTCTAATAGGCAATACAAATCTGGCTGGTAGACTTATACCAATTCGTAATTCGTAATTAAGAAAGTCAGATACAGGCTGGGTTTCAAGCTTTGCATCTGTTGCTTAATTTGGGAGAATTGGTATTACTTCGTTTACCAACTGGTTGTGATTGCCAAAGATGAAAATCAATTTAGTACTATTGTACTATACATTTCACAAACAAGCCAAACTGATCTAAATTTTTTCTGATGAGCGAATTTACACAAAAACTATCCAAAGCTTGGACTCTTGCTTTATCTGACCCCCTAGCTTTGTTAACTGCTGTCAAGCCTTACTTGTTTCAGCCCAAATCAGAGAAAATACTGCTCAATGGAGTTGTTTTTGATATTGAACTCGATTTAGACCCAGCCATGAAAGCAATGTATTTTGGGGCGTATCAGATACACATTGCGTCTTTTATGAAGAAACACCTGAAAAAAGGAGACATTTTCATTGATGTTGGGGCGAATGTTGGCTATATTTCAGCATATGCTATGGGTTTGATTGGGCAGACTGGACAAGTTCACGCATTTGAGCCAGTACCGGAATATTTTGCCAGACTGAATCAAGTTCAGAAAAATAACCCAGATTATCGTTTATATATTAATAGAGTTGCTTTAGGTGAATCAGAAGGAACTGCGACTATTGCCGTTACGAATGTGCAGAACATCGGCTGGAACACAATGGTTCCTGATTTTATGAGTCGTGAGACGATTAAAGAAAAAATAGAAATTCCCGTTACCACTCTCGACAGTTACCTGTCTTCGGAGCAAATAGAGAGAGTGCGGCTGGTGAAAATAGATGTCGAAGGTTTTGAGTTTCCAGTCATCAAAGGATTTCAGAATTATTTACAGACAGCAAAAGAACTACCAATACTGCTAGTGGAAGTTGCACCAGCCGCTTACCATAAACTTGACACATCAATCAATCAATTTGCAAATCTTATGAGTGACCTGGGGTACGTTGCTCTGACTCTTGATTTAAAGCATGAAGTCCAACTTTTACAACTTCAGGATACTACAGATGTGGTTTTTATGCCGAAATCTGATCAAGGTCTGTGACTGTGAGAGAAAATTGCCACTCCTGAAGGGCTATAGAGAAATGATGTAACTTCTTATTTCTTTACTTTTACTTTGTGATTTAATTGTAATCAGAGGTTTTACTAAGTATTTATTCCTACTTTTGGGGTGGTTTTGAGTGCAACAATGACCCAAAAAATAAAAAAAATCCCGAAATCTATATAAATTAATGGTTTCATCTATCCACTTCTGGCTGGAACACCTTAGAATGATTCATTGAAAAGTCGAGCCGATGGGATTTACAGGCATTTTGAGTAAAAATACTCCCCAAGGACGATTTTTGTGTCCCAGACAACCGAGATTTAAGTAAAGATGCAACACAGTGCATCTAGAAAAAATCTCACCTCAAACTTAAGGAGTTCCAAATGAACAAGGGTGAATTGGTTGATGCGGTAGCTGAAAAGGCTAGTGTGACTAAAAAACAAGCAGATGCTGTCTTAACTGCTGCTTTGGAAACGATTATTGAAGCTGTTTCCTCTGGCGATAAGGTAACGCTGGTAGGTTTTGGCTCTTTTGAATCACGAGAACGCAAGGCTCGTGAAGGTCGTAACCCCAAAACTAACGAGAAGATGGAGATTCCTGCAACTAGAGTGCCGGCTTTTTCTGCTGGTAAGCTGTTTAGAGAAAAAGTTGCGCCCCCAAAATCCTAGGCGTTGGTTTTAGGAATTTGGATTTGATGGGGCAACCGGCTCACGGGGGAAATTTAGCTTGGGCAGCAGCGTTGGCTGGCTGTCCGGCTGATGCTATTGTGGATTTTTCTGCTAGTATCAGCCCCTTAGGCCCACCCAAAAGTGCGATCGCAGCTATTCAATCACAAATGGGTAATCTCCGGCACTATCCAGACCCAAATTATAGTGACCTGAGATTAGCCCTGAGTGACTTCCATCAACTGCCACCAGAGTGGATTCTGCCGGGCAATGGTTCAGCAGAATTACTGACTTTGGCAGGTAGAGAATTAGCCGAGTTAACGGCGACTATGTTAATTACTCCAGCGTTTGGCGATTACTACCGCACCTTGGCGGCCTATAACGCTCAAGTTCTGGAGTTTCCCTTAGTTTCGGGGACTGGGGCAGTGGGAATTAGGGGACTTATGGCATTAAGTTCTTGCCTACACCCCCACACCCCATCCAAAAACTGCGCTCTGTTAGTCAACAACCCCCACAACCCAACAGGCAAACTCTTCTCACAGCAGGAGATTTTGCCTTACCTGGAGCAGTTTGCTTTAGTGGTTGTGGATGAGGCTTTTATGGATTTTGTCCCTCCTGATGAGGAACAAAGCCTGATTTCGCTAGTGCAGGAATATACCAATTTGGTAGTGTTGCGATCGCTAACTAAATTTTACAGTCTCCCTGGGCTGAGAATGGGATATGCGATCGCTCACCCCGACCGCCTCCGCAAATGGCAGTTATGGCGTGACCCTTGGCCTGTAAACACTTTGGCAGTTGCCGCCGCCATTGCGTCCATTCAGGATACAGAATTTCAAGCCCAAACTTGGCAATGGCTACCAGCTACACGTCAACAACTATTTCAAGGTTTAGCAGCCATCCCCGAATTACAACCCCAGCCCAGTGCTGCTAACTTTTTACTGGTAGAAACACAAAAATCGAGTGTGCAGTTACAGCAACAACTACTCCAGCATCACCAAATTTTAATTCGGGATTGTGTGAGTTTTAAAGAATTAGGCGATCGCTTTTTCCGCGTAGCTGTACGTTCTGAAGCTGATAACCAACGCTTGTTAACAGCATTAAATTTAATCCTGATGGGGAGTTAAACTCAAAAATAGTGACCAAAGAAAGAAGTATACAAGCCCCCGGATTTATCCGTGGGGTATTTAATTTTGAATTTTGAATTTTGAATTGGAGCGAAGCGACTTGACTCTTGACTATGATGTTGTAATTATTGGCGGTAGTCTGGCTGGACGTTATGCAGCTTTATTTGCTACCCAACTCAAAGCTAAAGTTGCCTTGGTTGAATCTAGGGTAGACTATGGGTTAATTTATGCTCAGGCTATGGGCAAAATTGCTTACCTTGCCCAGTCTGGCAATGATGTGGCTGGTTTTGGTATTTACATTCAAAACGCCGATATTACCCCAAAATCTCCAGTTTCTGTGAATTGGACAGACGCAACACTCTACGCCGACTGTGTTTTATCTAATATTCAAGAACAGACTTCTGCGGCTCTCTTAGCGGCGGAAGGTGTTGATGTGATTTTTGGTAATGGTGAATTTGCTACTAGTGCTGAGTTGGCTTTTAGTGTAAATCAACGCTTACTGCGGGGACGCACATATTTACTTGCTAGTGGCTCTCATCCAGCTATTCCCAAAATTGAGGGGTTACAAACCACTGGCTACTTGACTCTAGCTAATATTTGGCAGGCTTTTAAAGCACCTACACCGCCCGTAGATTGGGTAATTATTGGTGGTCTGCCTCAAAGTATTGAAATCGCTCAAATTCTCGCCAAACTTGCTTGTAGGGTGACTTTAGTCGTTAACCAACCTTACTTGATATCCTCTGTTGACTTAGAAATCTCTCAGTTACTACAAGCCCAGTTAGAAGCTGAGGGTATACGTATTTTCACAGAAACAATGGTGACTCAAGTTAGGGCAATTGATGGTAAAAAATGGGTTCAGGTTGGAGATAAAGCCATTGAAGTTGATGAAATCTTAGTAGCTACTGCCCAACAACCCAATCTTGAATCATTAAATTTGCCAGCAGCAGGTGTGAAATTACATCACCAACGTTTATTAATTAATCGAAAATTACAAACTACTAACCACCGCATTTATGCCTGTGGTGATGTCATTGGTGGCTATGATTTTCCTCATATCGCTGAATATGAAGCGAGAATTGCGATTAAAAATGCTCTATTTTTACCCACATCGCAAGTTAATTATTCTCATCTACCTTGGGGCATATTCTCTCAGCCAAGGCTAGCTAGAGTTGGCTTAACACAAGCACAAGCACAACGCCGCTTTGGACATAAAGATATTTTAGTTTTACGACATTATTATAAATCAGTAGCAGCCGCCCAAGTAGAAAATCAAATTCTAGGTATTTGTAAATTAATTGTGTTACGCAACGGCAAAATTTTAGGGGCGACAATATTAGGAACAGCAGCCGAGGAATTAATTAATCTGGTTGCTTTGGCAATATCTCAAAAAATCCCAGTCAAGCATTTAGCTAATTTATCTCCTATTTATCCCAGCTTTGCAGAGATTTTAGAACAAACAGCCAGGGAATGGAACAAGCAGAAATTGTTTACTAATATAGCTTGGCAAGAGTGGTTAGCAAGTTTCTTTTATTTTCGTCGCAACTGGAAGTTATGAGAAAAATGTGATAAAGATTTTGGGCTGTGCTGAAATGTATGGAATATGAGCAGCTAATCGGATGGTATTTTTCGGAAAATGTCCAAACTGAATTAAGAAATTGAGCTTCATTAACTTGGTAATGAATTTTGCTGTAAGTGCAAATGACTCAGCTATTGCATCACAGGTATTGTAATAAGCAAGCGAAGAGTTCAAGAGCCAAACAGAGGCGAATAACTAGTAGCTTATCTAGTTCAAAACAATCCTGTTAGTGGAGTCAAG
>JBODRP010000183.1:0-11040 GCA_050633005.1 Trichormus sp.
TAATCAACGCACAGCTAAGGGTATTGATATTGTCTCAGGAGAAAAACCAGTTAAGCAAAAACTAGACCAGACTTTAGATAATGCTGTAGTACTGGGTAAAGAACTCACCAGATTAAGAAAAATATCACCCGAAGCGCGATCGCCACAACAAACCCAACGCCTCCAGGAATTGGTGACACAACAACAGCAACTCTTGCAAGCCTTTCAGCAATTTCTCTCTAATCCCACTGTTACTGCACAGCTACAACAACTCAATCAAACTGCTAGGCAGCAAAATTTAGATTTAGAAAATATTAATGCTATTCGTGACGATTTAGCTCGATTACCGCAAAAATCAGCGATTATTTATCCATTAGTTCTTCAAGATAGTTTGGAATTAGTGTTAGTAACACCAGATTCACCGCCAATTCATCGTACAGTAGCAGTTAAGGAAGAACAACTTCATCAGACTATTACAGCTTTCCGTCAAGCCTTAACAAATCCTAGTCGGGATATTAAAACACCTGCACGCCAATTGTATGACTGGCTAATTAAACCCCTAGAAACAGAACTCCAACAGGCGGGGACACAAACTCTACTGTATGCACCCGATGGTAAGTTACGCTATATCCCCTTATCAGCATTGTATGATGGCAAACAATGGCTAGTTGAGCGTTTGAGTGTCAATCACATTACTGCCGCTAGCTTGATTAGCTTGAACACCCAGCCACAACAAGATTTACGCATTTTAGCTGGTGCTTTTACTCAAGGTAGCTATCAAGTAGCTTTGGGTAATCGCCGGGTTGCTTTTTCTGGTTTACCATTTGCAGGGATAGAAGTTAAAAATTTAGCGTCTACTTTTCCCCAAACTAAGACACTTTTCAATCAAGCTTTTAGTCCCGAAGTGACAGTCCCACAAATGGATGATTACCCAATTGTGCATTTGGCAACTCATGCAGCGTTTGTTGTTGGTAAGCCCCAAGATTCATTTATTTTATTTGGTAATGGCGATCGCGTAAACCTCGCTAATATTGCTACTTGGTCATTACCCAGGGTAGATTTAGTAGTGTTGAGTGCCTGTGAAACTGCTTTAGGCGGTCAGTTAGGTAACGGTGAAGAAATCTTAGGCTTTGGCTATCAAATTCAAAGAACTGGTGCTAAGTCTGCTATTGCATCACTATGGACAGTAGATGATGGCGGTACTCAAGTTTTGATGAGTACTTTTTATGACAAATTAGCTCAGGGCAATATTACGAAAGCTACAGCCTTACAAAAAGCCCAAATAGAATTAATTACAGGGGATTTTGTCAAAAATAACAAAGCTATTTCACCAATTAACATTGGTAATTTAAATCACCCATACTATTGGGCATCTTTCATTTTAATCGGTAATGGACTGTAAATAATTTGTAATTCGTAATGGGCTTCTCTCCCTTCGCGCAGCGTGTCGAAGACAGACGCTAACGCCTAGCTTGCTTCCCCGGAGGGGTACGCCCCGCTACGCTCTAAGTGCAGCTATGCCGCAGGCTTTACGTAATTCGTAATTCAAGCAGCTATCTCTGGCTGTTGAGAGTGGGGAAATTACGAATTATACCGAATTGAGATAGGTAGTATTGTTTCGAGATTCTGGAATAGTCTAAGAATCTAGGCTTTTAATCCAAAATCCAAAACTTGTACTGAGCTTGTCGTTGGCGCAGCCTCTCGTAGAGAAGTATCCAAAATCCAAAATTGGTATTACCCTAGATTCTGAACTCAACATCAGACACAGCAAAACATACAGCTAATCAACTACTGACAATGAAGGTTAACTGCTATGAAAAATTGCTAATTAGGGCAAACTAATAATTTTCAAGCAAAATTGAATCGATTCTCAACGTGAGCGTCGATAATTTGAGTTATCTTGTCATGAATGCCGTAAAACAGGTATTTTTAACTCCTTTTTGCTAAAACCTTACCACCAGTAATGACTGGTGTAGGTTGCTTGACTAGATTGGCTAGTTCTTGCAACTGGTTAATCGCTTCTGCACCTTCTAATTTCATCAATTCCCGATCATCCCGCATTTCTGTCCAGGTGATCCCATAGTCAGATACTAAAAACCGAATCAGGTGATTATTTCCCAGGCTCACCATAAATGAAGCACTGTTCATTTGGTCGCCGCAGGTGTAACAAGATGCAGGATATCCCCGCTTTTCTAGTACAATTGCCAAGGCTTGTAGGTTCATTACCAAGTCTTGGACGAATTGCCGATGTTGATGCGCTAGTCTTAGAAACACTTTTGTCCTCCAGACACCACAGTCATTTGAGTCGCTTTTATATTTTCTTTAGATTTTCTCATCCTTTGGTATTGTAAACTATCCATTACAATTACCAGATATTCATCTAGTAGTTAATTAGCTACCTTGGCTTAGGTTAAGAGAAAACTGCATCTGTTGCCGTATCAAACTATTCAGTTTGTAAATTCAAGTAAGCAGGCAGAATTGGTAAACTTAATGTTGTCTTTACAAAAATCTGTCTCTTACTTTCATTAAACGGCAGCGTAGGCGCAGCCCGCCGCAGGCATCGCCATAACATTAACCTACCATTAGCGTTGGTTCACCACAGAAAAACCACGGATTGCTAATCATTAGCTTTTTACACTCAATTCCAGTAATCATAACGGCAAGAAAGCCAATGTCAGCTTTGATTGGTTGTAAACGTTACAAATCTCCTATATATGTAAGCTGAGAGAAGGTAGATAAGTGACTTTCTCGCTCTGGAATATAGCCTTGATAGTTGACGGTTGATTGGGAAGATAGATTTTCAATCTTTGGCTATGTGGCTGATCACATGAGTGTTTAGTATGAAATCTACAATCAGATTTACTTATACTTTAAAATGCCAGTAGGTTAGTTTTTCCTCAACTCTGTTAGCCAATCATACGGGAGAGTTGAAGTTAGTCACTCTAACGATGGTTATAAATAAATACACGTGTGAACAGAGTCAGCTTGAAAAATCAAGTAAACTCCTGGATTTAGAGATGTTTTAGCTAATTTAATAACTTTAAGACTAAATCAATTCCGATTTTGTTGTTTTAAGAAACGTGAACTAAGGCAATCAAATCACTGAACAGTTATCAGCACTAGATTGGGGGATTCAGCCTCATATTGCACTGATAACTGTTCACTGTTAAACCACTTGCCACCAGCCAAACGCCGGCCCAATAAACCGGATAGTTACCCACACGACAACTAAAACACCAATACAGACCCAAGTGCCACGAGTTGTCCACTTCATAAACAGTTCTGCTTGGTTTTTGGTGATAGGAACCCAAGGCAAGATCCGAGTCTCTTGACCATATCCTTCTTGAAGTGCTTGTTTGCGACGCTTTGCTTCACCCATAATCAGAAATCCACAATTCGATGTAGGCTATCAGGCAATATCAACAGGTATTTTACCGTTAGTTCATAGCAGTTGAACTTTACATTGCTCAAGATCAACGAGCTAAAGAGAATTTTCCTGATTCCCCTGAGCAAATAAACTCGGATCTAAATAATTCAGACGTGCTAAAGGACTCAGGGCTGATAGAATTTGAGAACCATAACTACGGTTGACTACACGACTATCAAGTAAAGCCACAATACCTTGACTTTCGCGGACAGGAGCAACTGCCCGTTGTAATTCATTCAAAGCTGTGGGTAAGAGAAATAAACGAAACCAATCTTGATGCGATCGCTTGTAGTAAGCTACCCTACCAGCCACCAGGGGATTTTCTAAAGATGGCAGGGGTAAAGTTGCAATAATTAACAATTGGGGTGCAGGTAACACAGCTTGATGTTCCCGCCAAAATTCCCAACCACTGATCAAAATTCCATTGTCATCTAAACAAGTTTTTTCTACTTGTACCCGTGTACCGAACTCGGCGGCGAGAATTGCTCCGGCTTGGGCTTTGAGTGGTACATCTCCGACTAACAAAACTGTCAATCCTGGTGCGGTAGAACTCAAACACAACAGTGTCCGCACTTTATGAATAAATGCTGCTTGAAATTCTGGTGTATTAGGTAAAGGTAACTGATAAGGAATATGCAGCTGAATGGCTTCTGATTGACTATCAGAGGCAAATTTCAAGCAAGTAATATCATTTAACCCCAAACGTTCCCGAAATAGAGGTGCTTCAGTTTCTGGCTCTAATGCACTACCCACTAATACCACAGGTTGTCTTTCCCAAATGGGGGCGAGAATACTGCCTAATTCTAAGGGTGCGTAGTGCAAGGAAAATAAACCTTGACGACGGGCAACAGTTGACCAAAACAAAGGGGGAGAGGGGGGAATGGGAACATCAGAAGGATGATGATTGAGTTTGGTAAATTCCTGAAAAAATTGTTGCCAGACGACTGGAACACCTTCAACAGATGCTAAAGCCGCACACAGACGGTTTAAAATATCAGCTTCTGACTGAGCAATCAAATAACATTCATAGGGATTAGGAGGATGCTGGAATATTTCGTGGGTGAGTTCAGCTCTTGCAGTACGAACCACATCTGCTTGATAAGGACAAGCTAGAATCAGTTGATCCCAATCTTGGGGTTGAATAGTTTGCGTAAGCTGATGACGTACCCAATCTTCCAAATCATCAACCCCATCGATAATTGTCGGAATACCAGGGGGAAAGTGATCACTAGATGTCAGCTGACCTTTTAACCAAGCTTCTGGGGAGGTGAGAAGTAGCCCTTGGAACTCAGGATCAGGCCAAGCGTCACCTGTTCTGATTGGTTTGTTAACTTGTAGCCATTGCTGTAGGCGGGGAATTTCTACTCGTAGTAATCGTTGCTGTACTGCTTCTGTGGCAACAATAATTACAGGCTCATGCCACATTAAAGCAGAGGCAATAAAACTAGTGCGATACCGTCCTTGGTAGCCACAAACTGCCCCTACTTGAATTAAGGCACTCCGTCCTACACGCAAGGCGCGTGCTACCAACCGAGCCATCGTCAAATGATGAGGCCAGGAAGGAAACCCCGCTTGCGATCGCAGGAAGTTATGCAATGACAAATGAACTTCTGCCTCAATCACGCGCTTTTAATCCCATACAAAGTGACTTTATTGTGCCAATCGCCCCACTTCTATTATGTTGTCAGTTGTGGGATGTCAACAGTCAACAGTCAACAGTCAAGGCTCAACACTATCAAAATTGGGACTTTTGACTAATAACTAATGACTAATTACTTATCACCCTGAATTATGCCAACTTACACAGGAATTTCCAGCGAAGCCTTTAGGCATCCACTAGATCGCCAAGCCGAGCAAGCTTTACGCAATTTACCAGGATTTGATTTAATTGCTCGTAAATTTGTGGAATTTGTTTACGAACGCCCTCAGTTAGTTTATCTCATGGGCAACACCATCCAAGTCGGGCCGCGTCAATATTCCACTATTTACCAGATGTTTCGTGAATGTGTGCGGGATTTGGATATTTATCCAGAACCTGCACTTTTTGTTGAGCAAAATCCCCAAGCCAATAGTTATGCTTTGGGTCAAGAGCATCCTTACATAGTAATCAATACAGGGATACTAGACTTACTTAATGAAGCCGAAATTAGGGCGGTGTTAGCCCATGAACTGGGACATATTAAATGTGGTCATACTATTTTAATCCAAATGGCGATGTGGGCGATGAGTGCCGCTTCGGTAATCGGCGAATTAACCTTTGGTATTGGCAATTTAGTCACTCAAGCCTTGATTTACGCCTTTTTTGAATGGCGACGAAAAGCCGAGCTATCAGCAGACAGAGCCGCATTTTTAGTTATTGATGACTTAAATACTGTGATGTCTTCAATGATGAAAGTATCTGGTGGCAGTAGCAAATATATCAATGAATGTAGTTTAAAAGAATTTATCAAACAGTCAGAAGACTATCAGGCACTAGATGACGATGGACTCAATCAAGTGTATAAATTTTTAATGTACAACGGTGGACAAGGAATGATGCTGACTCATCCTTTTCCAGTGGAGAGAGTGCAGTATTTACGGGAATGGGCAACATCATCAGAATATCAAGAAATTCGCCGAGGTAACTATCAGCGATCGCCCGCCTCCGGTGCAGTCGATGTCAACGCCCAAAATCCCAGCCAAGAAGTAGACGAGTTACGCCGCAAAATTGAAGAATTGCAACAGGAAATTAATAAAAGGAAAAAATTTGAGTGAGTAATGAGTGCTGAGTAATGAGTAATGACTGGTAAGTGGTGAAAAATTTTCCCCAATTCCCAATACCCATCAAAACGGT
This sequence comes from Trichormus sp., assembly GCA_050633005.1. Lineage (GTDB taxonomy): Bacteria > Cyanobacteriota > Cyanobacteriia > Cyanobacteriales > Nostocaceae > Trichormus. Next base: position 6,240 of record JBODRP010000183.1, read on the forward strand.
TGTCTAAGAGACTCCGTTTTTTTCGTATCAGGTGTAGCCTCAGCATTAGAGAGGTGATTTTCAGACTGATAACAACGAAAAATCAACAATTAGGCTAAGAGTGCAGGTACTACCCCTACACCCCTACACCCCTACACCCCTACACCCCTACACCCCTACACCCCTACACCCTTACCCCCCTACCCCCTCCCACAGCAAAAATTTTCGTTGCATAAGTTCTGATACCTGCCAGAGTGGGAAAATCTCAAATGTGACTCCTAACAGCACAAGTTACACAACCAACATCCAAATTTTGCCTAGGAACTGCTAATCATGGCAATTAACACTCCCAAATGGCGGCTACCTTTATTCGCTATTATTCTCGCCGTTTTTATCCTCATACCGGGTATTGCTTCAGCAGCACCTTTTGGGTTTAATTATCCTGCTGCGAAGGCCATTATTGATCCTGCTGGCCATATCGTCACTGATTACCCTAACTTGTCGGAACTCGATTTAACTCCGATGCAGCGTCAACAACTCCAAGGGATGCTGCAACGTCGTAATAAAGAAATAGCAGCAGTGTTAACTTCTGCTCAACGTACCGAACTCCAACATCAACTGCATTCTGGACGGAGTTTCCTAGAAGCATTGCTCAAACTAGATTTGCAGCCAGAACAAGAACATCTAATTAAAGCTATAGAGCAATTTACCAACTTGAAAATCAAGGCAGCCTTAGAGCGATATTCTCTACTTAATTAAAGCCTGACACTGGTTCAACAAAATAGCGATCGCTTGCAGGGATAAAATGGGAGCGATCGCTTCACTTTATGAAATTAGGGAAATAATTGGCTAATCTCAACAAGCGGACTTTGGTTTGTGTCATAGTGGCTTGATTTTAGTTTAATTGTAGCGATCGCATCAAGTACAAAATCATAAAAATTCTTCTCCCATGCCCAATCCCTAATCCCCATTTATAATTAATCTTGCCCTCTGAAAGTTCGTTACCATGTCGGAAGAAGATATCCGTGCCGCCAGGCTGGAAAAAGTAGAACAACTCAAGCAGCTAGGAAGTAATCCCTACGCCTACCGTTGGGAATCTACACACCACGCCGCACAGTTACAAGAAAAATTTGCTGATTTACCCAGTGGTGAAGAAGTTGATGTAGAAGTTGCCATTGCCGGACGCATTATGGCGCGTCGTGTTTTCGGTAAATTGGCTTTCTTCACCTTGCAAGATGAAACCGGCACAATTCAAATTTATCTAGAGAAAAATCGTATTCAAGAAAGCATGGCAGAGATTGATGCCGATGCTTTTAATCACCTCAAACAGCTCACAGATGCAGGCGACATCCTCGGAGTCAAAGGTACAATCAAACGGACAGAAAAGGGCGAATTATCGGTCTACGTTAAACAATACAGCATCCTCACTAAATCCCTCCTGCCCCTACCCGACAAGTGGCATGGATTGACGGATGTTGCTAAACGCTACCGTCAACGCTACGTTGACTTGATTGTTAACCCCGAAGTGCGGCAAACCTTTCGCCGTCGCGCCCAAATTACCGCAGGTATTCGCCGCTACCTAGAAGAGCGTGATTTCTTAGAAATTGAAACCCCAGTATTGCAAAGTGAAGCTGGTGGTGCAGATGCGCGCCCCTTCATCACTTATCACAACACCCTGGAAATGGAATTGTATCTGCGAATAGCAACAGAACTCCATCTCAAGCGGTTAATTGTCGGTGGTTTTGAAAAAGTCTTTGAATTAGGGCGGATTTTCCGCAATGAGGGCATTTCGACACGCCATAACCCCGAATTTAGCTCCATTGAAGTTTACCAAGCCTACGCCGACTATAACGATATGATGGCGTTAACGGAAGGTATTATTACCACCGTCGCCCAAGAAGTTCTCGGCACACTGCAAATTACCTACCAAGGTGAAACTGTAGATTTAACACCACCTTGGCGACGGGTAACAATGCACGATTTAGTCAAAGAATATACAGGCTTAGATTTCAATTCCTTCCCAAGTTTAGAAGAGGCCAAAGCTGCAAGTAAAAATGCTGGTATTCCTAACGTAGATGAAGCCCCATCTATAGGTAAATTGCTGAATTTAGCCTTTGAAGAAAAGGTAGAAACCAGCTTAATTCAGCCTACCTTTGTAATTGATTATCCCGTAGAAATTTCCCCTCTAGCTAAACCCCACCGTTCTCAACCAGGGCTAGTAGAAAGGTTTGAATTATTCATAGTTGGGCGGGAGACTGCTAACAGTTTCTCAGAATTAACAGATCCCATCGACCAAAGACAACGCCTAGAAGCCCAAGCCGAAAGAAAAGCCGCCGGTGACTTAGAAGCCCAAGGCGTAGATGAAGATTTTCTCACCGCTTTGGAATATGGAATGCCACCCACAGGCGGTTTAGGAATTGGGATTGACCGATTAGTCATGTTATTAACCGATTCTGCGAGTATTCGGGACGTAATCGCCTTCCCCTTACTCAAACCAGAAAAATCAGAAACATCACCAGAATCAGCGACTTAATTAGTCAAACTTCAATTATCAACAACCTGTAGAAAGTCTCTACAGGTTTTTACCTATAAACCCTACAAAAATCCTCTCCGCGTTCCTTTGCGTGACCTCCGCGCCACTTTGCGTTAAAAAAAAATCCACCTAAAACCAGGTGGATTTCCATTTATTTTAGTGGATCCGAGCAGAGTCGAACTGCTGTCCAAATTGGGTATTGACCCCCCACTCGTTCACAGGTTTAGCCTTTCTAACCCTCAAGGCGGGAATCGTTCATTATCCCGAACGTAGGATGCTCTGATTAAGTCTTAGCTAGCAAGCCAACCAGAGAACACTTGCTAGAGCGTCCGTTGGGGGTTGGTCTTTAGTCCTTAACGGAGTCAGACTAAAGACGCTCGAATCTGTAAGAGATTATTAGGCAACTGCTACAGTAGCAGGCTTACGAGCAAATTTTACGATGTTATTCGCATTTACTTTTGTTTTGAGCCTTGATTTGCGAGAGATGACTCACTCTCGACCTGAATCATAGAGCAGCGTTCGCCAACCTGTCGAAACCGTTACGGACCCATGTCTCTATACCCTTATTATAGTACGGGATTTTAAAAATGTGTTGTGGGTGAACAAGGTTGGAATTTTAGAAAAATTAAGATTGTGAAAATTAGTTTTGGGTGGTGCGATCGCCATTTAAATAATATGACATCAGATATCGCCCCAGAAAAAGAGCGATCGCAAAAAACCCTGATCCCAATTTAAGACTGATAGGGCTGATTTTGAGCGTCTTGTCTCACTTGTAACATAGTTTTTGCAGCTTCTACTGCATCATAGGGCGACCAAACTGGATAAGACTGGTGAGGTTGAATTAAATCCGTTTCTTGTTGCGCTAGTTCTGAGATTAAAATTTGGATGACATGGAATTTGTCTGCACGACTCAGACCCTTTAATGTCGAGATTAGTTCTGAGGAAACCATGCTATTAACTCTGGGTATTCGAGTTTTCCTCTCTATTTTATTTGCTTTACAAACTGCCTACCTAGACAAACACTACAACTTAGCTAGGGGAAAATTAGTTGCAGAGGCGATCGCTTTTCGTCTAGTTTCACTAGCCTCAGCGTTTTCAATCACTGATTCGCTTGTGGGGAAGGCTGGAGCTAGATTAGGAATGAGTAGTATAAAATGTATAGAAACTTACAATTAATTCTTCAGATAAATCAAAAATCTACTCATCATCCACATCTGCGAATATAGATTCTAAATCCCGATAACCGCTAATTACGCGCACAATCACCACGCTATCTTCAAAAACCCGATAAAAAATAATGTAGCCATCTAATGGGATTCCTCTCAGCCTAGAGTCAAACTTCCCGTAACTCCGTCCTATATTTGGGAACTGAGCTATATTTTGACATTTTTTATTAAATTCTCGAATAAATTTTTCGCCAGCGTTGATATTGCGAACTAAAAAATAATCCAAAATTTCATCTAAATCTTGGCTGGCTTCCTTTGCAATAAAGTATTCCATTATCTTTGAGTTTCACCGGCTTGGCGTAATTTCTCTTCTAGTCGCGCCATCACTACTTCAGCATCCTCTACTTCCCCACGTTCGATAGCCGCTAGCCCCGCAGCTAGTTTTTTCTCAGTTTCTTTTTCCCATGCTTGATAACCTTTCTCCCATTCCTCCAGCAATTTCAATGCTTTGATAATTACATCTTCAGCATTTTCATATCTACCTGTAGCAATCCTGGTTTGGATAAATTGTTCGTATTCCGCTTTTAGTTGGATGTTCATAGTTTTTACTTATAGTTACTTAAAAGTGGGTGAACGAAATTTTATGTGGGATTTCTAGCTACGTATCCAAAAAATTACCCTCCACACTCCCCACACCTCCCACACTCCCCACACCTTTTTTCGCTCACCCCTTAAAAGTGCTACTTTTGCCTATAACCATGCGATCGCGCAAGCCTTGTGGATCAAATCTGGCTTGATTCATTGCACGCATCTGTTGTGATTGCTGCTGTCGCTGTTGTAAGTAGGTTTCTACTTCCGATTGGTGATTGAGATAGAACGGGATTGTGGCATAAACATCAGCTAGATTCAGCGATGGATAGCGATAAACAATTTCCTCTGCTGTCACTCCTTGCTTAAAGACGGCAACGACACTATTCAGTGTCACGCGAGTTTTGCCGACGAGCATCACCCCGTCTTCATTTGCCTTCAGAGGAGCATATTCAGCCAAAATTGTCAGTGTCATAAGCACCTTGAAGTTTGCTGTTTTGATGGTAGCAAATCTTGGTGTGTCCATCGCTAGTTA
>JBODRP010000184.1:0-10999 GCA_050633005.1 Trichormus sp.
AACCACTAGATGTTCACTATAGTCTGTTGGATTTGTCGAATCTGCGATTGGATGAAGACCAGTCATTAGGGATACGAAAATTACATGAGCAACCAGTAAAAAATCAGAGGTTGGTTGGATTAGAGGAGGAGGAAGAAGAAGTTCTGGAGCTTTCAGAAGAGCCTGTAACGTTGAAAGCCTTGGGAAGAGTTTGGCAGGAATTGTTTAGAAGTTCACAACGCACTCAATTTGGTTCATTAATCCAAGTTTTGGATGATTTAGAGCAGGGGACTATTGAGACGATCACACAATTGCGATCGCGGTTACAAGAAGTAGCTACAGAATTAGAATTGAGAACATCCCCAATTTTGCCATCAACGGCAGCAGAACCAACTACTTCACCAACACTCTTACAAGTAGATGATTTTGAAGATGATTCTGTCAGTAGAGGAGATGACCTCCCGACAGTTGTGTTATCAGTACAGTTAAGCAGCTTAGAAGAGGCAGGCTGTACCGATGTCGGTCGTCAACGTCAGCATAATGAAGACTGCTTTGGGATTGCTACTAAAATTGAAAAGCTAGACTCACCCAAAAACCGCTCTCTGCAAGCCCAAGGTTTATATATTCTCTGCGATGGCATGGGGGGACACGCTGGTGGTGAGGTAGCTAGTGATTTGGCTGTCCAGACACTACGGCAATATTTTCAACAACGCTGGAATACTAATCAACTGCCGACAGAAGAAATCATTCGGGAGGCAGTTTATTTAGCTAATGAGGCAATTTATGAGCAGAATCAACAAGATGCCCGTTCTGGGGTAGGACGGATGGGTACTACTTTGGTGATGCTCCTGATTCAAGGTACTAAAGCCGCCGTTGCCCATGTGGGGGACAGTCGCCTTTACCGCCTGACACGCAAACAAGGATTGGAACAATTGACAGTAGACCATGAAGTCGGTCAACGGGAAATTAACAGAGGTGTGGAGGCTAGTATAGCTTATTCCCGTCCTGATGCTTATCAACTGACCCAAGCTTTAGGCCCTCGTGACGAAACAGCAATTAATCCCGATGTCGAATTTTTCGATATTAATGAAGATAGTCTTTTTATTCTGGTTTCTGACGGTCTATCAGATAATGACTTACTAGAAACTCACTGGCAGACTCACCTCCAGCCCTTGTTAAGTCTTGCCAATAACTTAGAACAAGGTGTCAGAGCATTAATTGACTTGGCCAACCAATACAACGGCCATGACAATATTACTGCTATACTTATCCGGGCAAAAGTACGTCCAAATGGGGGCAATAGTGAATAGGGAAGACAAGGGAGACAAGGGAGACAAGGGGAAAATCCCCCCCTCGCACCCTGCCCCCTGCCCCAATTCCTCTTATCCCAATCCCCAGTCCCTAACTCTTATCCAGGTTGTATTGTGGTTACTCTCACCTTGTTAGAACCGCAACAAAAAACACCCCTAAAACAGTGGTGCTTTGAAAATTCTGCTGTGATTCGGATTGGCCGAGCGGCAGATAATCATGTTGTTTTAACTGATAGCTTAGTCTCCCGGCATCATCTTGAAATTCGCCAAGTCAGTTCTGCTAAGAATGGTGGCTCATGGCAAGCCATTAGTAAGGGTACAAATGGTACTTTTCTAGATGGTGTGCTGATTATTCAGAGTTCTTTGCCGAATAACTGCCTGCTACAACTAGCCCAGGGAGGGCCAATCTTACAGTTCCAATTGCAGGAAGAGGTAACAGCGAATAATAATTTGCGATCGCCTACGCTGGGGCGTAACCCATCGCCTACTAGTGGCGAGATGCCGTCAAATGTGCCTCCAGAAGTATTTTCTAGTAGTCAATCAACTAGTTCTTCTCCTAGTTGCAACCATGAAGGTAATTCCCCTGGAAATCTATTTTGTGTTCATTGTGGTCAACCTCTAATTGTGCAGCAGACGATTCGCCGCTATCAAGTCTTAAGAACCCTCGGACAAGGAGGAATGGGTACTACTTATCTAGCTTGGGATGGAGAAGGCTTGATTGGTGGATCTAAGAAATTATTTGTGTTGAAGCAAATGAACGCTGATATGGCGAAAATTGCCAAAGCTCAGGAGTTGTTTGATCGGGAGGCTAACGCCCTCAAGTCCCTAAATCATCCGGGAATACCTAAGTATTATGACTTTTTTGTAGAAGGTGGCAAGAAATACTTAGCAATGGAATTAGTTCACGGACAGGATTTGGAAAAACGCATCTATACTACTGGCCCGGTGATACCCCAGCAAGCGATCGCCTGGATGATCCAAACCTGTGATATCCTGGACTACCTCCACAGTCAAGAACCGCCATTAATTCACCGTGATATTAAACCCGCTAACCTAATGGTGCGGAATGCCAATAATCAAATAGTTGTGCTGGATTTTGGCGCAGTCAAGGAGATTGGGACAACCCCAGGTACTCGCATAGGCGCAGAAGGTTACTGTGCGCCCGAACAAGAACGGGGACAACCTCTGACACAATCTGATTTATATGCGATCGGCCCGACATTAATTTTTTTGCTCACAGCAGAAAACCCCTTTAAGTTTTATCGCCAAAAAGGGCGAGGTTTCCACTTCGATGTCAGCAAAATTCCCACTGTCACACCCCAACTCAGAGAGATTATTGAGCGTGTTACAGAGCCTTTACCACGCGATCGCTACCAAACCGCCAAGGAACTAGCCCAAGCATTGGCTAATTGTCAGTGACCGATGGGGCATGGGGCATGGGGCATGGGGCATGGGGCATTGGGCATTGGGCATGGAGCAGAAACAAGTCAAAAGTTATTAGTTTTTCTCCCTTGTCTCCCTTGTCTCCCTTGTCTCCCTTGTCTCCCAGGCCCCAGTCCCTATTCCTCATCCCACGCTTCCACAGCGAGCAAATCGCCTATTGGATCTTGCATACTGAAACCAAAGTCTAAGAGTTCCTGTTTCCAATACTGCCAATCGTTACCATAAAGCAGCGCAATTTTCCAAATGCTATCGGTTGGCTTGATAATATTGGATTCAACGAGTGATTGCACGTTACGCTGCAATTTCACCATTGGGTGAATTACTTGCTGAGTCATAACCTCGATTCAATTCAAAATTTTATTGGGTAAATGCTTAATCAAAACTGCTTTCCGTTTTGCAACTGTCAACAATGCGTAGAGTTTGTTTTTGGCAAAGCTAGTCTTAACTTTCTTACTATACCATAACAAACTTTACCCATTTGTGATGAAATTCGGTTTTGTACGGTAATTACTCTACAATTACTCTACAAAACTCCAGTCTCACCCAACAGACATGGTGTAATGCTCAACGAAAAAATTAGTCCCCTTGAAGGTTGCAATAACAGCACAAAAGGGTGACGGCTTGTAAAACTTTATTTTTTGTATTGAGCAAAATGTGTGCGATTGTTAAAAAGCCCATAAGTTAATGGCTAATTGAAGATGTTGAAACAAGACTGACAGAATCATTGGCTCTGTATGTTCAACCGTTATCTACAATAACGCAAACATCTAGATTTCAAACAAACCATTGCAAATCTTAATATAGATTTAATTTTTCTGTAGAGATTAAGCAGACATATTGGGTTTTGTTTATTAGCTCTAATTAAAAATCTCGTCTGCGGTTGTGCTTTTTCTGCTTGCTTCTCCCAATCCCTGCTTTAAGGATCAGAAATTTTTAGTTCAGATGTTAGTTTCTGGGTGGTAATGGGTAATCTCTAATCTAGAAGATTGCTATAACTCAGTATTTACCACAACTCATTTAAAGACATGGCTAGTCCAGGGGAAGAATATTTAATTGCTCGTAAAAAGCAAATTGAACGAAAAACAAGGATTTTAACGCTATTTTCCATTATTGGTTTTGTTGGATCAACGGTTTTTGCAGTTGTTCCTGCAATTGAACGCGCTATCCAAAATCCTCAGCCAGTAACTACAGCTAACTCTATTGAGTCTTCATTACATGAACAAGCCAAGGGGTACGAATTAGTTTTACAGCGTGAACCAAATAATCAAACAGCATTAGAGAAGCTTTCTTTGGTACGCGTACAGTTAAAAGATTTTAAGGGAGCAAGAGAACCATTAGAAAAGCTGGTGAAGCTCCACCCTGATAGAAAAGATTATCAGGTCATTTTGAATGATATGAAGAAACGAGAAAAAGAAACAGAAAAAAATAGCGATCGCTAAATTAAACTAAGTTTATTAACAATATGAATAATCAAACCAATAATTCTGAACTAGATCGGTTAATTCCTCCTGAAATCAAAAATGATGAATTTTATGCTGCTATTCAAAGGATTGCTAGAGAGGAAGACATTAAAACAGTTTTAGAAATTGGTTCGTCTTCAGGTGAAGGAAGTACAGAAGCATTTGTTACAGGAATGCGGCAAAATCCTAACAAACCTGTACTGTTTTGCATGGAGATTTCAAAGGTTAGAGTTACTGAGTTAATAAAGAAGTATGAAGATGAATGTTTTGTAAAAATTTACAATCTTTCTTCTGTAGCTTTAGAAAGTTTTGCCAACGAGCAAGACGTTATAGATTTTTATAAAAATCCTGCAAAAAATTCTAAATTCTATCCATTAGAACCTGTACCTAATTGGCTACAACAGGAAATTGAATATTTAAATGATTCCGGATTATCTGAGAATGGTATTAAAAAAATTAAATATGAACACAATATTGACGTATTTGATGTTGTATTAATTGATGGTTCTGAATTTACTGGCGAAGCAGAATTAAATGAAGTATATGGATCTAAATATATTCTTTTAGATGATATAAATACATTTAAAAATTATAATAACTTTAATAGATTAATTAAAGATTATAATTATACTTTGATTCGCTGCAATGATAAAGTCCGTAATGGATATGCAATTTTTAAACAAAAAAGTGTTCGTCCAATATCCTACGGCACTATTCATCATGCAGTTGTGTCTGTAAAAGGCTTCATGATTTCTGGGCAAGAAGAATATCTTTTCAATAAAGTTAAATCTCTTCCAGAAGATGCTGTAATATTAGAAATTGGTTCTTTTCAAGGTCGCTCAACAGTTGCAATGGGTTATGCCTGTATAGGAACAAATAGAAAAATTTATGCTATTGATACATGGGATGGAAATGATTCTGATTTTGCTGAACGCCAATTTTTTGACATTTGGCAACATAATATAAAAGCTAATGGGCTTGAAGATTATGTCATTCCGTTAAAAGGTTACTCCCATGAGGTGTTACAACAATGGCAAGAATTAACAAATCATAAAGCTATTGATTTTATTTTTATTGATGGTTCTCATCAGTATCTAGATGTTTTAAAAGATTTTGAAATGTCATTTCCACTAGTAAAAGAGAATGGTTGGATAGCATTTCATGATGTAATAGAGACTTGGCCTGGTTCAGAACGTGTATGGCATAAAACAGCTAAATATTTTCTTGCTAACCACGAATATTGCTCAAGTCTTGCCTGTGGTCAGAAAACATTAACTGATGCCAATGATTTATTAACACCAATACCTATCCACTTTTTCACTATTGTCCTTAATGGACAGCCATTTATCCGTTACCACATTGAAATTTTTAAACAACTACCTTTTAAATGGCATTGGCATATTGTTGAAGGTGTAGCAGATTTAAAACATGACACTAGTTGGAGTCTGAAATTAGGTGGACAAATTAGTGATGCAATCCATCACAATGGTCTTAGTAATGATGGTACTACAGAATATATAGATCAACTAGTAGAATTGTATCCTGAAAATATCACCGTTTATCGTCAACCAGAGGGTGTTTTCTGGGATGGTAAGCGGGAAATGGTGAATGCACCACTGGCAAATATTCAAGAAGAATGTTTATTGTGGCAGATAGATGTAGATGAACTATGGACATTAGAGCAGATTTGTCATGCTAGAGAAATATTTATCAGTAACCCTGATAAAACTGCTGCTTTTTATTGGTGTTGGTATTTTGTCGGTGAAAAATTAATTATTAGCACTCGCAATTGTTATACACAAAATCCTCAACAAGAGTGGCTAAGAACTTGGCGATTTAAGCCGGGATATATTTGGGCTGCACATGAGCCTCCTATCTTGGTAGAAATTTTAGCTGATGATAAATATCAAAATGTCGCCGATATTAATCCTTTTTTACATGAAGAAACAGAACAGTATAACTTAGTCTTTCAGCATTTTTCTTATGTAACACGAGAACAATTAAGCTTTAAAGAAAAATACTACGGTTATAGTAATGCTGTTTCTCAATGGCTTTCTTTACAAGAGAATACTAAATTTCCAATTCTCTTAAAGGAATATTTGCCTTGGGTTCAAGATAATACTCAAGTAGATATTGCATATAGATGGGGTATAATTCCAATCGCCCAGAAAGAAAATAATAAGAATTGGCGATTTTTAGAACCAGAAGAAATACAAGAGCAAATTTCAAAACTAAGCAAACCTTCACCAATAATTGTTGTTGATGGCGTATTCTTTCAACTCTACCAAACTGGAATTGCGCGTGTCTGGAAGTCATTATTAGAAGAGTGGGTAAATAATGAGTTTGCTAAACATATTATTGTAATTGATCGTGCTGGTACTGCTCCTAAAATTCCTGGTATTAGGTATGTGAATGTACCACATTATGACTATAATAATACTGATAATGATCGAGAACTAATACAGAAATTGTGTGATCAAGAGAAGGCAGATTTATTTATCTCCTCTTACTACACTACACCTAAAACAACACTTTCTGTATTCATGGCTTACGATATGATACCAGAGGTGATGGGATGGGATTTAAAGCATCCTATGTGGAGAGAAAAGCATCAAGCTATTCAGCAAGCATCTGCATATATAGCAATTTCAGAAAATACAGCCCGTGACTTAGCCAACTGTTTCACAGATATACCTATAGAGACTGTGACTGTAGCTCATTGTGGAGTTAAAGATATTTTTGCACCAGCTAACTGTGAAAAAATTGATGCTTTTAAAACTAAATATGGCATCACAAAACCATATTTTATCTTAGTTGGTGCTGCCTCTGGTTACAAGAATAGTATTTTATTCTTCCAGGCTTTTTCTCAGATTGCTAGTAACTATGGTTTTGATATTGTTTTAACAGGTAGTGGTGGGGTATTAGCACCTGAATATAGAGCCTATACATCAGGTAGTATCGTGCATACGTTGCAACTTAGTGATGAAGAGTTAGCAGTGGCTTATTCTGGTGCTGTAGCTTTAGTTTATCCTTCTAAATATGAAGGTTTTGGAATGCCGATAATTGAAGCGATGGCTTGTGGTTGTCCTGTCATTACTTGTCCTAATGCTTCAATTCCAGAGGTAGCAGGAGACGCAGCAATATATGTCAGTGATGATGATGTAGATGGATTAGCAAATGCATTATGTGAAGTACAAAAACCTGCTATTCGTGAGTCATTAATTACTGCTGGTTTAGCGCAAGTGAAAAAGTTTTCTTGGTCAAAAATGGCAGAAATTGTCAGTTCTACTTTAATTAAAACTACACTTCTGTCATTAAATTTAAAAGACAATAATTTAATTATTTTCCCAGATTGGTCAAAACCAGAAGATTTAATTTGTTTAGAGTTAGGCGAAATAATCAAGGCACTAGCAACTCATCCTGAGAGTAGCAAAACTACTTTACTGATTGATACTACTGATATTTCAACTGAAGATGCAGAGTTATTGTTATCTAGCATAACTATGAATCTTATCATGGAAGAAGATTTAGATATTACTGATGGGTTGGAAATTTCTTTAATTGTGAATTTGTCTGATATTCAGTGGCAAGCTTTACTACCTCGCATTCACGGCAGAATTATTCTAGAACATGAAAATAAACAAGCAATTCTACAAGTAAAAGCAGAAAATCTCATATCTTATGAACTTACAAGTTTTAGTCAAGTTCCAGAGAAAGAGTTTTTTTTTACTTAAGTCAGAAACTATACAATGAAGGTCAATGGCAAAAAGCGATCGCCTCATATCAAAAGTTGATAGAATTGCATGAAGATAGTGCAGATATTTACTGGAATCTCAGCCAGTGTTATAGAAATTTAAACTTGTTAGATGAATATTTCCAGACTCTACAGCAAGCCATTCAGCTTTACCCTAGGGATGGCAGGTTTCATTTTACATTAATCATTGATTTGCGGCGGAATAGGCGTATTCAAGAAGCTATTGTGAGCGCGGAGAAAGCTTGCCGAGATTTACCGGATGATTATACATTCAAGATTCTTAAATATCTAACAGTTCCTAGTATTTATAACAATCAAGAAGAAATACAATTTTATCGCCAGCGTTTTATTAAAGGACTGCAACATTTAATTGAAGAAACATCTCTCAATACTCTTGCAGAAAAGCAAAGTGCTTTGGCTGGTATTGCTAGACTAACTAATTTTTATTTATCATATCAAGCACAAAATGATGTAGATTTACAACGCCAATACGGGAAATTAGTATATGACATAATGGCGGCTAATTTCCCTCAGTGGTTTGTTTCTTTATCTATGCCTAAATTACAACATAACCAAAAAATTCGGGTTGGTTATGTCTCCCATTATCTACATTCTTATAGTGGTACACTATGGTTAACTGGCTGGTTAAAATACTGTGACCATAACAACTTTGAAATTTATTGTTATTACACAGGTAATGAACCAGACGCAGTTACTGAAAAATTTAGAGAATATAGTGATTTCTTTTACCACATTCCATATAATTTAACTACTGTTTGTGAGCAAATCATTGCAGATAAATTACATATTTTAGTGTATCCAGAAATTGGCATGAATCCCCAAACTATGCTTATGGGTGCTTTGCGACTTGCGCCAGTGCAATGTACAGCTTGGGGACATCCGGTAACAACTGGGTTATCTAATATTGATTACTTTCTATCTAGTGAATTAATGGAAGCAGAAAATGCTCAAGAACATTATTCAGAAAAATTAATTCACTTACCAAATATTGGCGTTTCTTATCCTAAACCTTATATTCCCCCAGTTGTTAAAACTCGTGCTGATTTTGGCTTGTCAGATGATGATGTTCTCTATTTATGCTGTCAAGCACCATTTAAGTATTTACCACAATATGATTTTATTTTTGCGGAAATAGCCTGTCGTTTACCGCAAGCTAAATTTATATTTTTGCGTGGAACTTTACTGAAAGAAAGACTACAACGAGCTTTTGCTAATTTGGGGCTAAAATTTGAGGATTACTGTGTATTTTTAAATATTCCTGAAAGATTAGACTATTTGATGATTAACTTACTTTCAGATGTTTATCTAGATACATTTACTTGGTCTGGTGGTAATACTAGCTTAGAAGCGATCGCTTGTAACCTTCCCATAGTAACTTGTCCAGGTGAATTTATGCGGGGTCGTCACTCTGATAGTTTTTTGAAAATGTTGGGAGTGACAGATACTATTGCTCAAAATGAAGCGGAATATATTGATATTGCTGTTAAATTAGGGCAAAATCCTAGTTGGCGACGGGAGATTTCAAAACGCATTAGTCAGCGTCATGACAAATTATTTGATGATCAAGTTTGTGTTGCTGGTTTGGAAGCGTTCTATAAACAGATTGTTGAATCCAAAATCAATTGCACTTAGATATGTTGCACAACTAAGGGATGAAACATAAATAAGAATCCCAGTATTTTGGATAGACTGGGATTCTGTAACTAGAGCTTATTTTGTATCAAGATATATCTGCCACATTTGTGTATAAGCTTTTTCCATTTCACGGGTAAATTGCTTACCATTCCATAGAGGTGATGTTTTTCTCGACTGTCTTAACTTCCAAGCAATTTGTTGTCTTAAAGTTTCATCTTTACCTAAACGCACACCCCACTCTACATATTCTTCATCAGTCCAAGCTATTCCTTCTGTAATTCCAGCATTCATCATCATGGTGTAGCTGTTACGTGCTGCGAATTGCTCACCAACTCTCGTTACCAGAGGAATAGACATCCACAGAGTTTCTAGAGTTGTGGTAGCTCCATTGTAGGGATAAGTATCTAATACAATATCAGCAATGCCTAAATTAGCTCGATGAACTGCTTCTGAAGGTACATCTGGAATAAATCTAAATTTTGAAGTATCTACACCTACGTCGTTTGCTAGTTGAAAAAAGAAATCTTGAACCGCCTGTCTATCAGTTGATTCTTTGATGATCAAGTAGCTATTTGGTACTTCCTTGATAATTTGTAATTGTAACTTGATGATATTTGGATTCAGCTTAAACCCCCGTTGAGGACAAAAATAAACTATTGCATCATGGGGAATATCTAAATCCTGACGACGTAAAGTAGGTACACCCACCTCAAAACCATCTACAGCTATATAGGTTTGAGGTAAACGCCAAATCTTTTCTCTGTAATATTCTTGGGCTGATTCTGGTAAAACGTAAGGATCAGCAATAAAATAATCAACTGATGGACTACCGGAAGCATCCCAACCTAACCAAGTAGCTTGTATGGGTGCTGGCTTAAATCCCATAATCTCACAAGCAGTATCTAGAGTTACGCTATCCAAATCAATTAATATATCAATTTCATCATTATAGATTTGTTCTGCTACTTCGTAAACATTATTTGATTTGTAAGCTTGATCTACTTGGTTAACATACCAAAGATGTAAAGGGTCATTTATTGTTTTATTATGTATAAAATAGCCATTAATTGTAAATTTATCTCGGTCGTGATGCTGAAATAACCACCTTGCTAACCAACCAACGGAATGACCTCTAAGACAATGAGATAAATAACCTAACCTGATTTTTGTATGAGCTATTTTTTCTTTTTTTCTATTTAAAGTTCCCTCAATATATTTTTCTAAATAATCTTGGTCATAAATCTCTTTATTAGCATGACAAAGAGAAAAAATTTGATTTTGAATATTTCGATTTTTTCTAGGATTATCTTCAATATAAAACGCATAATAATTAGAATTAAAAAGTCTAGCAATACTAATTTTTTCAATGTCAAGTGGTTGTTCTTTTATGAGTTCTA
>JBODRP010000185.1:0-10966 GCA_050633005.1 Trichormus sp.
TTCAGGAAAATTTGGCGACTTGATATTTAGGTATTATTATCGTTGAAATTATTCAATATCTTGAAATTCTTTTGACTGCACGATTGAATGCAAATGTCAACTAGAATTGTACATAAACTTATTGTTTTTTTTCAATAAAGTTGAGCTAATGACAAAAGCGATTTGATATATTCGTATTATCAACAGGTCAGTCCGTAAATATACGTTTAAATTCATACTCTATGTTAAAACAACCAATCAAAAACTCCGCTCAGTATTTTTTACGTCCAGAAGAAATTGAGAGATGGGATGAAGATATAGTTGTTTGCAAGATTTTAAATCCCACTCCAGCGATGCAAGCAAATAGTTACTACTTTGGGCATCCGCAATGGGGAGTCGGTTATTTTCAAGCCTGCCATAGAGATGAAAAATTTGTAGAACTCTGGAAAGAAGTTATTGGTAGTTGGGATGGCAAAATAGTAGTAGATATTGGTTGTGGCCCAGGGAATTTGTATGCAGCTCTCAGAGAATCTTGTGGTGAACCTGAGTTATTAATTGGTGTAGATGTTTCTCATGGTGCTTTGAAAATAGCCAGTCAATTGGGATATACGGCAATTGTGGCTGATGCTCAAAATCTACCTTTGGTTGGTGGTTTTGCTGATATTGTGACGCTTAATGCTACTTTGCACCATTGCGATGATATGGCAAAGGTTTTACAAGAGGCAGCTAAGTTGGTACGTCCTGGTGGAATGTTAATCACAGATCACGATCCGCAAAAAAGTGCTTATCAGTTCAAAGGTTTAGGTTCACTATTATGGCAATTAAGGTTGCCAATTTATCGTTATATGAAACGAGGTGGACATTCCACTCCAGAGGAGCAGTCCTGGGGTTTGGCAACGGAGGTACATCACAAAGCTTGTGATGGTGTGGCATCAGAGATGTTCCATGAAACACTAGAACCAATGGGATTTGGGGTTAAGGTTTACCCCCATAACCATTTGGTGGGTGCAGAAGCATTAAAAGGTAATTACGGTAGACCTTTTTGGAAGTATCGTGTAGCGCAGAGATTATCTGGTATTGACCCTGATACCCCAGAAGCTGCATTGTCGTTGATGTGTGTGGCTACTCGTAAGGATTGATAAGTCAAACAGATGTCAGATTAAATATGTCTTGTAGGGTGCGTCAGATATCAAAAATCTATTTATTGACCGAAATTAAGAGGTCTGACGCACCCTACTAATATGCCAGTTGCGTAAGTACTGGGTACTTTTTTTCTCTCAGAGGTAGCGACCCTGAGAGGAAAACGGATATAGTAGCTTCGTTAGTTGCGTTTTAATTTCTCGGTTTCAATGATACGAATTGCCAAGATAGTTTCAGCTAACACACGTTGAAATACATAATACCAACCATGCCAGCCGTCAAAAATCCAGCCTTCGATAATTAAGCAATAGAGAAAGACCATCCAAGGAGCTAAAAACTTTTGTCTACGGATACGATCAACCCAATCTAGTTCATTGAAGGGAGTTTCTAGGATTTTCTTGGATTCTAGAATTGTATAGCGTTCTTGTGACCATAACCAACGGCTAAAGGGTTTGCGATCGTCGTGGTATAGATAACCAGATAGTATAGCTGACTTACCATTCAGCTGTAAAACTTGTGTATGTCCATCATCAATATAAATAGCTTTGCTTTTTTGAAAGAGGACTTGACGGGGAGGGAGTATTCTGGTGTTGCGGACGGGTTTACCAAATATACAGTACTTGAAGTTAGCAAAGTAGCCATCAATTTCGCCATCGGCAGGTAAGGCGGTGATTTCCGAGATTAACTCATCTGTAACTATATAATCTGCATCAAGAGAAAGTACCCAGGGGGACTGAACTTGTTCTAAGCCGTAGTTCCATTGTTTACCATGAGTATCAAACTCGCGTTGAAACACCTGGACTTGTGGGTAGGAATTGAGAATTTCGAGGGTTTTATCAGTACTATAGCTATCAATAACTATGATTTTTTTTGCCCAAGTTAGACACTCTAGTGTGCGTCCAATATTGGGTTCTTCATTATAAGTAAGGATTAAAGGTGTGATTTGCTCTAACATGGATACAGTTATGCCATCAGAATTAGACCAATTTTCTGTAGTAGGTGTTTGCATAGGAAATTAGATAATTGATGTAGTTAGGGTTTGAGCCTTTTTATGGAATAGCATATATAAGCTGGAGTTTGTAGGTTTTTGATCAATGATGATGATTAAGTGTAATCCATAAAATATAATCAATGCTAAGTGTGTAGAGATATTTATAGTAAAAGTTAGTAAATTTTTATACATCAATTGTAATAAAATTGATGATTTGGCTTAATGTTATCAACCTGAATCTGCTCTTGGTTGTGTTGTGATCTACAAGAATAAGATGTGAAGTACACACTAGTAGTAAGATTTCTATGAGGGATGATATTGAGAAATCACTACTGAGTATGATAGGAATTACTGGGTGATCGGCGTTGGAATAATAGGATGTTCAAGCTAGCACTCTTGATGATTCTTCGAGAAAGACTGGATATGTGGCGATCGCTATAGCTATAATTTAGTCTTTCTCCACTGGTGTCAATTGTTTTGTTTTAAAAATCTCTGCGTGCTAGCAAACACCACAATCAACAGCAAAAGCTGTATTTGCCAAGGTGCTAAAATCAAGCTCAAAATTAAACTCAGGATTGTAAACAAACTAATAATATAAGCTGTTTCATCATGACACTTTTGTGATATGTAGCCAGTTGCTAAACCCGTTACAAGGGGAATCAGAAAAAACAAGGGCATTTTTAGTCACCTCCAACAGTGAAAACGTAAAGTTTGTATAAACTTTGATAAAATTCTATTTCTAATTTGGTTAATCTTACCTCTTAGTTGATCCCATCACAAGAGATTAATTAAAACAAGTACATATATTTGTTAAGATTACGCAAGCATATAGTAAATTAGCTTAACATTCTGTGCTGTCACTAGCGCAAATATTTAGCATATTAAATTTAAAACTGATATTTTGCTGAGACACCAAATGCAAAACATTCCTGAGATCCTGGCAACAGAACTAGAACTTAAACCCTATCAAGTAGAAAACGCACTCTTACTTTTAGGAGAGGGTGCGACAGTTCCCTTCATTGCACGTTACCGAAAAGAACGCACTGGAGAAATGAATGAAATCCAACTGCGTGATTTAGCTGATAGGTATACATACTTAACAGAATTAGAGGAAAGAAAGTCAGTAATTTTAAAAGCGATCGCGGAACAAGGTAAACTGACGGACGAGTTACAAAATAAAATTTCATCTTGCTTACAAAAAACAGAACTTGAGGATTTATACCTACCATATCGCCCCAAACGCCGCACCCGTGCAACTATCGCTAGAGAGAAAGGTTTGCAACCCTTAGCAGATTTTATCAAAGGTTTAAATGTCAAAAATACCGTTACTGCATCATTACAGGAAGAAGCAGCAAAATATATTGCCGAAGCCACAGGGGTAAAAACTAGCGATGAAGCTTTGAAAGGTGCGAGTGATATTTTAGCAGAAGAAGTCGCCGAAAAAGCTGATTTACGCGCCTATATTCGAGATTATTTCTTAGAAGATGGTGTCTTTGTTTCTCGCATTAAAGATGATTACCCTGAAGGTACAACTAAATTTGAAATGTACCGCAATTATCAAATTAAAGTCAAAAATATTGCTCCCCATAATATGCTGGCTTTATGTCGGGGAGAAGCTGAGGGAATATTAAACTTTGATATTGCTTTTGACGAAGATGTCGTCCTTTCCTATTTAGAATCCCAGGAAATTAAAACTAAAGTGCGAGGAATTAGGGATTTTTATCAAGCAATGCTCAAAGATGCTTTTAATCGCCTCATGAAAACTTCATTAATAGGAGAAGTAATTACCGAAAAGAAAACCTATGCAGATATAGAATCCATCAAAACCTTTGAAGCAAATTTACGAGAATTATTACTATCTGCACCTGCGGGAATGAAACCAACTTTAGCGATAGATCCCGGATTTAGAACTGGGTGTAAAGTAGCAATTCTCGAAGAAACTGGTAAGTTTTTAGAATATCAGGCGATATTTCCCCATCAAGCGGCTGAACAACGGACTAAAGCCGCCCAAACTCTCAAAAATTTGATTGAAAAATACAAAATTGAGTTAATTGCGATTGGTAATGGTACAGCCTCCCGTGAAACAGATGAATTTGTCACGCAAGTATTACAAGCACTAGACCGTAAACCTATTAAAGTCATAGTTAATGAGTCTGGTGCATCTATATATTCTGCTAGTAAAGTGGCAATTGATGAGTTTCCTGATTTAGATATTACAGTACGCGGTGCTATTAGTATTGGTAGGCGGTTGCAAGATCCTTTAGCAGAATTGGTAAAAATTGATCCGAAATCAATTGGTGTGGGACAATATCAGCATGATGTTGATCAAAAGTTATTAAAGAAGAAATTGGATGAGACTGTAGAAAGTTGTGTGAACTATGTTGGCGTAGACTTAAATACAGCATCAAAAGAATTATTAACTTTTGTTTCTGGAATTACCCCTACAGTTGCTAATAATATTGTGGCTTATCGCAATCAGCATGGAGCGTTTAAAAATCGTCAACAGTTATTAAAGGTAGCGAAACTGGGGCCGAAAGCCTTTGAACAAGCGGCGGGTTTTTTGCGTATTCGTGGCGGAGACAACCCCTTGGATAATACAGCAGTGCATCCAGAAAGTTACCCAGTAGTGAAAGCGATCGCCTCTGATTTAAACGTAACATTAAATCAAGTTACGCAAATTGCCGAAAAACTGCAAAAAACCAACTTAAAGAAATACGTCACCGATACCGTTGGTGAACCTACCCTGCGGGATATCCTCAAAGAACTAGAAAAACCAGGTAGAGATCCCCGTGCAGAATTTAAGTATGCCACCTTTAAAGAAGGCATTAAAGAAATCAGCGATTTGCAAGAGGGAATGGAACTAGAGGGAATTATCACCAACGTTGCTAACTTTGGCGCATTTGTTGATATTGGTGTCCATCAAGACGGGTTAGTACATATCTCCCAACTCGCCGATAGATTTATTGATGATCCCAAAAAAGTTGTGAAAGTGGGACAAGTAGTAAAAGTGCGGGTATTAGAAGTGAATGAGAAATTAAGGCGTATTAGTTTGTCCATGAAAGCAGTTAAGCAGTGAGGATATAACGCGATGTGCAACTTATTATTAAAACCCCTCTTGTAACTTTAGAGACGTTACATGCAACGTCTCTACTTTGATTCTTGCTCCCCTTCCCTACAAGGGAAGGGGCTGGGGGTTATACCAATTCACAAAAAACTTGATACAGATGGAAACGCTAAAAGGTAAGCTGAGTCTCACTTTCTTAATTTTGAATTTTGAATTTTGAATTTTGAATTGGTATTAGGTTTGAGAGAAAGTTGCACACGGCGTAATATAGCAAAGAAGAACAGAGGATTCATCACTATTAAATGAAATCATCCCTTGGGGAGAGACATAATATATCTCCCAAGGGATGCTGATATATCAGGGATTATTTAAAGATATAAGAGGAAATTACAAATAGTTTTCTCTGATTTTTAGGTAACACAATGTTGGGAACTTTTTTAATAACTTTAGCTACAGCACTAAGCTTACTAATTGTTGATTTAGTTGTGCCTGGTGTGAACATTGCTAATTTTCCAGCCGCTTTAATTGCTGCTTTGGTAATTGGTTTAATTAATGGGTCAGTAAAACCAGTTCTTTCAACTCTATCTTTACCCCTAAATTTCTTAACCCTGGGAGCATTTTCTCTGATAGTTAACGGTATTTGTTTTTCATTAGCAGCCGCATTAGTCCCAGGTTTTAGTGTTCGTGGTGTGATTGCCTTTATTTTGGGACCTGTTGTTTTATCTTTTGGTAACACACTTATTAGCAAGTATTTTGTTGAAAGAAATCTTACCTTGCCTTCAGAGACAGATACTAAAGGTGAATTGCCATCTAGCTAGTGACAAATACCTTGAGCAAATTCCATTTATTTGAGACATTCTTAATCTCACTCATAAGATAATTCCTGAGATGGAGTTTGCCATTTGGTTAGTTAAACACAATGTAAATAAACTTGAAAAACTAAGAACAATATCATGAAATTAGTACGTTTTATTCTGGGATTATTAGTACCCCCATTAGGTGTTTTCTTGACTGTGGGAGTAGGGCCAACCTTAATTATTAATATTTTGCTCACCCTTTTAGGTTGGCTTCCCGGTAGTATTCATGCAATTTGGGTAATTGCTAAACATGAAGAACAATTGAATAGCGGAAGAAGAGTTTACTAAAAACTCAATTGAGCTTATACCCCAACACCCCAACACCCCTGTGTTTGTTAGGATGTTGGGTTTCCTTTTGATTATTAAATCTAGATGCCGCAGCCTCACTCAAATTAAAAATCAGGAGTTACGCAAGTGTCATAATCGCTGGTTGGTGCGTGACGCTATAAGTCTGATGACTACGTTCCAATACTTTCGCAGCGTCACACACCCTACATAAAAATATGCCAGTTGCGTAACTCCTAAAAATTACGAATTACGTAGCTTGCTTCTCGCTTTGCGAGTATTACGAATTACGAACGTAGTAGGATGATGAACGGGAAAACCTCAAAACCACAGAGGCGACCTACAATTAAAGCAAAAGACGAACTGAAAACAAGCACACTCATGCGTATATCTCTGAATTGGCTGCGGGAACTAGTAGAGATAAAACTGAGCCACGAAGAACTGGCAGAAACCCTTACGATGGCTGGGTTTGAAGTCGAAGATATTGAAGACCGGCGCACCTGGGCTGACGGCGTTGTAGTGGGTAGAGTGCTTGAGCGTCAACCCCACCCCAACGCTGATAAGTTGAGTGTTTGCACAGTCGATGTCGGTGGGGCGGAAACTTTAAACATTGTCTGTGGTGCGTCTAATGTCCGGGCTGATATTTATGTACCAGTAGCGACTACAGGCACTTATTTACCCAATATCGACTTAAAAATCAAACCCGCCAAACTGCGGGGTGTTCCATCTCAGGGGATGATTTGTTCTTTAAAAGAACTCGGTTTACCCACAGATGTAGACGGTATTCATATTTTCCCTGAAGAAAATATGACCTTGGGTAGTGATGTGCGTTCTCTGTTGGGTTTGGATGACATAATTTTAGATGTCACCGCCACCGCTAACCGTGCAGATGCTTTGAGTATGGTGGGGATAGCGCGGGAAGTTGCAGCTTTGACAGGCGCACAGTTGAGCATTCCCGCACCTGGGGAAATCTCAATATCCCAAAATGCTGGGGCGTTAAGTTTAAAAATTGCTGATACCCAAGCTTGTCCAGCTTACATTGGCACAGTGATTGATAATGTGACAATTGCCCCTGCTCCCGAATGGTTACAGCAACGCCTGCGGGCGGCGGGAGTGCGTCCCATTAATAATGTTGTAGATATTACCAACTATGTATTATTAGAATGGGGGCAACCGCTACACGCCTTTGATAAAGACCGTTTAAAATCTGTCGGTGGTAGTGAAAATACTAGTATTGGTGTGCGTTTTGCTAACGCTGGGGAAACTCTCAAAACCCTAGACGGACAAACTCGCAATTTAACCACCCAAAATTTATTAATTACTGCCAATGATAAACCCGTGGCTTTAGCGGGGGTAATGGGTGGCGAAGAAACAGAAGTCCACGACGGGACACAAAGCTTAGTTTTAGAAGCAGCGTTATTTGATTCTGTCGCTATTCGGCGTTCTTCCCGCAGTGTCGGCTTAAGAAGTGAATCTTCGGGAAGATACGAACGCGGTGTCAACCGTGCAGAGTTGGAAGTTGCTTGTCGTCGCGCTCTGTCACTGATTACAGAATTAGCTGGCGGTGTTATTCTTCATCAAGAAACTGCTGATACTCGTCCTGATCCTTCTAGTTGGAGTCGTTCGATTTCCTTGCGTTTAGACCGAGTAAATGAAGTGTTGGGGCCTGTAATTTTGGGTGAGGACACAGGAGAACTAGAAGCGGAAGACGTAGAAAGAATCCTCACAGCTTTGGGTTGTCAGCTAACCACCACAGGAGAGAAAGTTTGGAATGTTATTGTTCCCCCTTATCGTTACCGGGACTTAGAACGGGAAATTGATTTAATTGAAGAAATTGCTCGTCTCTATGGTTACGATCGCTTTTGTGATACCCTACCAGATAAAGCGGAAGCTGGTTATTTACCCATAGACCAAGAATTAACTCGCAAGTTACGCGCCACCTTACGCGGTGAAGGTTTAACTGAGTTAATGCAATATTCCTTAGTTAAACCTGGGGATAGTAGACAAGTTGTCTTAAGTAACCCTTTATTCACCGAGTATTCGGCCTTACGTACCGATTTAATCTCTGGTTTAATCGACGCATTCCAATACAACCTCGAACAAGGTAACGGTTCTCTCAATGGCTTTGAAATTGGGCGAATTTTCTGGCAAGAAGAAGAAGGTTTGTTAGAAAAAGATGCGATCGCTGGTATCATGGGCGGAGATAGAACCATCGGTAAATGGTCAAAAGGTGGCAAAGAACAACCGATGACCTGGTTTGAAGCCAAAGGAATTTTAGAAAGCGTCTTCCAGCAATTAGGCATACAAGTAGAATATCAACCCGATTGCCGTGATGCACGCCTCCACCCAGGCCGCACCGCCTCATTATGGATTAGAGGTAATAGTTTAGGTATCTTTGGACAACTCCATCCCCAAATTCGCAGAGACAAAGGTTTACCAGAATCGGTTTATCTGTTTCAGTTAGATTTAAACGTGCTGTTAGATGCTGTAGACGAGGATGAAATACTTGTGCCAGCATTTAAAGCCTATTCTACCTACCCAGCTAGCGATCGTGATATTGCTTTCTTTGCGCCGGTGAAAGTTTCCGTCGCCGAACTAGAAAAAGCGATAAACAAAGCTGGTAAAGGTTTGCTGGAGTCTGTAGAACTGTTCGATGAATACCGTGGTGAAAACGTCCCCCAAGGACAACGCAGTTTAGCCTTTCGTCTAGTATATCGGTCAGGCGATCGCACTCTTACCGATACCGAAGTCGAGCCGGTTCACAACAAAGTCCGTGAAGCCTTAGTTGAGAAATTTGGCGTTAACCTCAGAAGTTAAAAGAGCAACCCCTGTCTCAACCTTTCCCCTGCAAGGCTACTGTGTACATAGTAGCCTGCAAAGAGATAAGTTGTGATTCTTGCTCCCCTTCCCTGTCTGCGACACGCTGCGCGAACTTAGGGAAGGGGTTGGGGGTTAAGTTTAAGAGAAAGTTGCACACAGCATAACTTTGTCTTGACACACCACTAGTTCTTCTAGGTTTTATTCGACTTTTACACCTTTCCAGAAAGCAACATATCCTTCGATATTTTTAGCTTTTTCTTTGGTGCTGGGATAGTACCAAGCAGCATCTTTATTGACTTTCCCATCAACTTCGATACTGTAGTAGCTAGCAGCACCTTTCCAGGGACAAGTAGTGTGGGTATCGCTGTCTTGAAAATACTGCTTGTTAATTGAGTCTGGAGGGAAATAATGATTGCCTTCCACAACTACAGTATTATCGCTTTCAGCTAAAGTTGTGCCGTTCCAGATTGCTTTAGGCATAAGTGATTTTACGAGTAGACTATACACATAACATTTTGACACTATCAACTTATTTGTAGTGGATTTATCATAACTGTGAGCTTAACTGCTGTAGCTACTGCGATCGCAACTACACTGTGGACTAAAGCACAACTCACATCTTGCGCCTCGGTTAAAAACCGGGTTTCTTGCAAATCCCTCAGCTTAAAACCTTAATCTTTCGTTCAGAAACCTGGTTTTTTAGGGCTTTTTAGGGCTTGTTGAGAATGGTGCAAGATATAAGCCTCCCACGGGCGCGGTTAACGCTCCCGCAAAATATGAAACAAGCACATTTTGATGATATTTATGAAAGCCTTACTGTATAAGGGTTTTAAAATGTGCAAGTTAGGAGACAAGAGAAAATCAGCGAAAACATTTTTGTGAATTGGTATAACATTGCCAACGTATCGCCCAACATTGGCAATGTATCGCCCAACATTGGCAATGTATCGCCCAACATTGGCAACGTATCGCCCAACATTGGCAACGTATCGATTAACTCTCTTGTGTGTACATAGTAGCCTGCAATTGTAGAGACGTTGCATGCAACGTCTCTACATTCATTCTTGCTCCCCTTCCCTACAAGGGAAGGGGTTGGGGGTTAGGTTCGAGAGAAAGTTTCACACAGCATTACTTATCACCCTTTTCTTCCTCATCCTCCAAATCTTTAGCACGTTGCAGCACAGGAATATATTGATTAATCAGCCAAATCATCACCTCAATAGCTGAGTCCCCTTGCTGAATGCGGTTTTTAGCTTGAACACCTAAAAGTAGAGTTTGCAGAACTAGTAGCAAAGCAATAATTTTTTCCAGCAAGTTTTGACGCTTCATTTTCATATTCACCCTCAATGAGTTGCTGGATACAGGCTCTCTCTGGGGTGGTATGACAAAGCAAATCCCATCTAAACAGGCAAAAAGTCTATAAAATCAGGGGTATGTGAGTTTGGGGTAATACATCTTAAATTGGGGTAGCCCCAAACTTGTTTACCATTATTGCTACTTCATCCAATGCGTCCACCAACGAAGGGGCCTGTTAACAGAGAGCGTGTTTGGTGCTTTGTCGAAGCATTACTAACTCGCGCCGAGGCTAGATCAGAGTTTAAAATTCACTGGGAGAAAGAGAATACTGACAGACCAGAGTTTGTGGTAGACACAAAGCTGAGATTTCTAACAAATCTTGCTGAGTTAAAGAATACAGAAATGACGGCAGTTATTAAACTTCTCGAAGAATTAGGAATTTGGGATGACAGGCGTTTAAACCAAAACCGAGGTTCAGAGAGAGGTAAGTTTGCACTAAAGCTTTGGAGTGTAGCTGATTTAGACAGAAATAAA